>JBFHGV010000295.1:0-5079 GCA_041582955.1 Arenibacter sp. | reverse complement strand
GGGGATGGTCATACTTCTTAAACCATTCATCCATGTCTTCCCATCCGTGGCCTTTGGTGGTGCCCTCAATATGTATCCTTTGGGTGTGGTAATCAAAATCGGTAAGACCTTGGGCACCCTGGACCTTAAACCCTAATGAATAAGGGTGGGGGTTGTTTACATTGTGGGTAATAATAATGGTCTCCCCATTAGATGTCTCTATGGTAGAAGTGATTATATCTCCCTGTTTAAATTTTATTTTGGCATTGGGGTGGTTTTCTCCGGCTGTGTCCACAATATACTTATGCAAGCCAACACCTTTGGAGGCATGCGAGGTTAGGGACAAAAACCTGTTACCTCGGTTAACATCGGCCATAACGGCTACAGGCCCCAGGCCATGGGTAGGATATACATCGGCATTTCTTAAAACGGAGTGCTGCGTTCGCCAGGCCGATTCAGAGATTCCTTTTTCTCCAAATTCGGCTCCCTTGCCATAAGCCGTTTTTCCGTCATTGAATTTTACTCCTCTAAGATCGTGCTGGTAACCACATCTAAAGTGTAACAGTTCCCCAAATACATTTTGCTTTACCATATTAAGTACAGCCAGCACATCCCTTCTATAGTTTACGTTTTCCAATAACATAAGATGAGAACCAGTCTCTTCATGGGTGTTCACTAAATCCCAACATTCTTCCAAAGTATTGGCTGCTGATACTTCCAGTCCGGTATATTTCCCAGCTTTCATGGAATCTACGGCCATTCGGGTGTGCCACAACCAAGGGGTAGCAATGACCACAGCATCTATTTCGCTCATAGCGAGCATATTTTTGTAATCCAATTCGTTTTTACCAAATACCTTGGCCTTCTTTTGTCCAGCCTTCTCTATATGTTCTTGGGCAATGCTGATCCTCCTTGGGTCTATATCACAAATTGCGGTTACCTGTACATCATCCCTTTTTAATAGGTTGTCCAAATGGTTGGTTCCCCTGAGTCCTACACCAATTACCCCAACCTGTAATTTTTCTGATTTTTTGGATTTGGTGTTACCAAAGCTAAGGTTTGGGAGTAGGGCAAGTCCCGCTCCGCCTATGGCTGATTTTTTGATAAAATTTCTTCTTTCGTTCATTTTTATGTAACTAAGTTTTACGTGTATAAGTAGTGCGTTACAAATATTAAATGATTGTTAAATTTAAAAGTGTAGTATTTTGCCATAGTAGGAGTAAATTTTAGGAATTTTACCGTGTTTGTAAATTTTTTCCACCTTTTTGAAGTTTATACCTCCTTTCCATTGCAGTGATTTATGGGTACATTTGTTGCAGTGGGATAAATATGTTTTGTTAGTCCGTTAGATGAGTCTATTGAAAGAAATAAAGGATATTTTTAATTGCAGAGTTGCCCTGGTTATGACCTTGTTATATTCTTGTATGCTATCTGCGCAGCATTCCTCCAATTTTATCCATTTACCTTTTACATTGAACAATCACAATATTAAAGTGAGCCATACGGTTCAGGATAGTATGGGCTTTGTTTGGTTGGCACATGGTAGTGGTATTTCCAAGTATGACGGCTATGATTTTAAATTTCTTCCCAAGGAAAAAATTTTCAGGGATAAGGATTCTTCCGATGGGGTAAAAAGAATATTTAAGGACGATAGGGGAGTTATTTGGGCGGTTTCTATAAACGGACAGTTATCCTATCTATTAAAAAATGGAAATTTCTCTTCTATAGATAGTAGATTAAATGGTTTTCAAAATAAGCACAAGGTAGATATTGTAATCCATAAGGATAATAAATTATGGTTGGCAACCAAGAAAGGCAGTGTTTATTCCTACGATCATGATAAAGCTATTTTAGATAGTATTACCAGTATTTCCAAAAACCAGCAAGGGTGGGGACAGGTTAGCTCCATGGTTATCAGAAAAACTGAGCAGCTCGTAATAAGCACCTACAAGGGACCAGTATATAGCTATTATATAAAAAATAAACGTTTGGTGCAGCTCAATGTGCCCTATGACTATACCTTGGCCGACAATACCCAATTGCTATTGGATAAGAAAGGTAGGTTGTGGATAGGTTCAACCTATATGGGGCACGGTATTAAGGTGTACGATTTTAATAGGGAATCCTTTGTAGAGAACGATATTCTGGAAGAAGATGTATTGGCACAACTTAACGAGTTGTTCATATCCATGTATTGTGATGGGTATGGGGCTATTTGGTTGGGTACGGACGGAAATGGATTGTATAAAATAGACCCTGATACTGGAGTGTTGCAAATTTACAAACACAACGAACTGAATAAGTTTTCCCTGAGCAGCAATACGGTTATAGGGATAAATGAAGATTTAAAGCACAATTTATGGGTGTTGACGAACTATGGGAATATTAATATTCTAAGAAATGGAAATGACAAAATTTACTATCATTCCGGATCTACTCATGACAAACCTACTCGGGTATTGTCCTCGTTCAAGGCCAAAGATGGAACACTTTGGATAGGCACTGATGGCGAAGGTATCACAAAGGTGACGGCAGATGGGCGGGAAAAGCAGTATTTTAAAAGTTCAGGGGGAAATAAAGGGTATTATATTCATTCTATAAATGAGGATAACAAGGGCCATATATGGGTAGGGACTTATAGGAATGGGATGCTGTTATACGACGCGGAAAGGGACAAGTTTTCCAAATTCCCCATTGTGAATTCCAAAAACAACAGCGTTATGGACGTACGCTTTGTGTTCAGGGATTCTCAGGATAGGATGTGGTTAGCTACCGATTTTGGACTCTACATTTATGCGGACAAAAACACCTTGCTGGCTAGATTTTATAACGGAACAGCGGGACTTAGTGGTAGTATTTCACAGAGTATTGTAGAAGATGCTTCAGGAAAAATATGGGTGAGTTATGATGGCGGTGGCTTATTTCGTTTCAATGAGGACCTCCAGGACCTTTCACGATCAGATTTTACCAGGTTTGCATATGGTGCAGACGGTATGGATACCAATGAAAATTATGATATATGGTCCATGGCTACTGCGGGTAATGAAGCCATATGGTTGGTCTTGGTGAACGGTAACTTGCTGAAATTTGATTTAACTAAAGAGGAATTTGATGAGACAACGATTAAAGGAACCTATGATAAGGTCAACTTTAGGTCGGTTTTAGTAGAAAACAAAGACAATTTGTGGTTGGGTTCAACCAATGGGATTTGGCAATATAACGTCCAGGATTCTGTTGTAAAAGTCTTTCAGGTCAGGGACGGACTGCAGGATAACTTTTATATGCAACGCAGTGTCCATAAAGGCGCGGACGGTTATTATTACTTTGGAGGGCTCAGTGGGGTGAATTATTTTAAGCCCAATCAAATACAAAAGGAAGGGTTGCAAGCAAGCTTGGTCATTGAAGATGTTACCATATTGAACCAGCCGGCCATTTCGGTCATTCCCAATCAAATACAAAATGGAGTAGAAAGGTTAGAGAATATACAGCTAGAGCCAGACCAATCTTCATTTTCGTTTCGTTTTTTGGCCATAGACAATGTACTATTTTCCAATTACCACTACGCTTATCGACTCAAGGGGTTTAATGATAATTGGATTTTTTCCGAAAAGGAACGTATAGCGACCTATACCAATATACCACCTGGGAATTATGTTTTTGAGGTTAAAGCTGGTTCCGGGAATGGGGAATGGGATATTGATAAAAAATCCGTTAATATTCAAATCTTACAGCCCTTTTGGCAAACATCAATGGCTAAATTTATATATGCACTATTGTTCTTTGGCCTGCTATATGCTGTTGTGGTTTGGATTAGATTTAGAAATAGGATTATAGCAGAGGAACTACAGCATGATCATGAAAGGGAACTTTATGCTCTTAAGATGGATTTCTTTGCCAAAATGTCGCATGAGATCCAAACCCCATTGACCCTTATTCTTATTCCCTTGGAGAATATGCTTGAAGGAGCTATAAAAAGTGGTAATGTACTACTACAGCAACGCTTAAAACTAATCGCCAACAATGCTGAGCGATTATCTCGAATCGTTTTTGAGCTTACTTCACTAAGGGATAAGGAGTTGGAGAAATTGGTATTGCGCCCTTCGGAGAATAATATTGTTGAAGATTTAAGGGATATCTCCAGTTCGTTTGTGGAGCAAGCCTCGTTCAAGGGAATTCACTTTAAATGTACCTATCCCACTGAGGGGTTAAAAATGTGGTATGATAAGGACAAGTTGGAACATATCTTTTTTAACCTCTTGTCCAATGCCTTTAAATTTACCCCTAAGGGAGGCTCTATTAGCTTAGATGTTGCAGTAGTGGACTGGGATAAAAACGTAAAAATATCTGTAACAGATTCCGGACCAGGTATTCCCGAAGAGGAATTGGAGAATATATTTCAATTGTTTTATCAGGCCGATTCCGGCAAGCAAAAAGAAGGCACGGGAATTGGCTTGGCGCTGACCAAGGAGCTTGTTGATCTTCATAAGGGGAAGATCGATGTAAAATCCAATCCCTTAAAGGGAAGTTGTTTTACCGTAACCCTACCCATGGAAGCGAATAGAATTCAAGGGGAGGAGCCTACACTTGCCCCTGTTGTTCCTGCCATAGAAAGTACGGAGGAGGATACAGTTGAGATACCTCAGGCCATTGAAAGGAAAGAGCAGCGGGAACTAAGCAAGACTATCTTGGTGGTGGAAGATAATTATGAATTGCAAATTTCACTAAGGGATATATTTGCCGACTATTATAATGTTCTTTTGGCCGAAAACGGGGAAGAGGGATATGCTCTGGCACTGGAGCATAACCCAGATTTGGTGATAAGCGATATAATGATGCCCAAATTAGATGGTATTGAAATGAGTGCCATGCTTCAAAAAAATGAACACACTACCCATATCCCTATTATTCTGCTCACGGCCAAGAAAACATCAAAGGATAAGATAATGGGACTTCGAACGGGAGCGGTAGAATATATAAATAAGCCGTTTAATATTAGTGAGCTGGTCCTAAAAGTGAATAATATTATAACGAGAAGTGATCGCGTTATTTTAAAATATAAAAACGATTTGATCAGTACACCCAAGGTGGGGCCAAATAGAT
>JBFHGV010000294.1:0-5087 GCA_041582955.1 Arenibacter sp. | reverse complement strand
GCTCGCCTTCCAATTGTGTCTTGAACTTTCCGATCCTTACCCTGTAGCTTGGCGATTCAAAATCTATTTTGGAAGGCCAATCGGGAAAATCCTGGTCCACGTCCGCTTTTAGGTTTTCTGCCTCCTGAAAACTCCCAAATCCGACTTGGATACGGTAATGGTTGCTGTTGGCATTTACCTTCTTGTAGATAGTTAGCAATTCGCCAATTTTTTCGTCCTGTTGAATGTTGATATTTCCTTGTTGGGCAGTGCAAAAGGAGGTTGAACAGGCCAAAAGAACAATAAATGATATGGTTTTCATAGGTGTTTTTTGTTATGATATTAAGACTTTGCAAATGTAAATTATTCAGAATCAATCAAGAGATTTTATTATTATTTAGAATGGGTATAAATTAGGGATTATAAATAACTTAACATTTCCCAAATAAAGTGTAATGTGTATTTTTGCCATCAATTTGAGCATGGCCAAACAATTAGTTATTTTGTATATATAAATATCATGCCAAACTTTCGATAGAAATATTTTTAATATGAAAAAGGTTCCATACCGCAATCTAATTTCTAAAGTTTTAGGTGTCAGTCTGGTAGTAGCATTACTGCTTTCAAATTCGCTTTTAGCGCAGGAAACTGCTGCTTCACCGGGTGAGGGTGATCCTGCAAAGGGAAAGCAGCTGTTTAATCAGAACTGTGCCGCGTGTCACTCGTTGAACAAGAAAATGACCGGTCCCGCATTGGCAGGGGTTACGGAAAAATATGACAAGGAGTGGTTGTATCAGTGGATTAAGAACAGTCCGGCTTTGATCAAAGCTGGTGATGCAGATGCTGTTAAGATTTACAATGAGTACAATCAGGCGGCAATGACGCCGTTCCCTTTGCTTTCCAATGAGGATATTGATAATATCTTAGCGTATACGGATGCTCCTCCTGTTGTTGCTCCGGTTGCTCCAGCTGCTGCTGAAGCTGTTGCTGGCGGGGGTGATTCATCTGGCATATCCAATGAGGTTATATTGGGCGCTTTGGCATTGGTTTTTGCTTTGTTGGTGGTAATGTTGATCTTGGTAAATAAGACCTTGAGGCGTATTGCTGAAGCTAATGGGGTAATTTTGGAAAAGGAATTGGCCGAGAAGAGGACGCCGATTTGGAAGGCTTTTGCTCAAAATCAGTTCTTGGTTTTGGTCTTTGCTATCTTTCTTTTGTTGGGTAGTGCTTATTTTGCCTACGGGTGGATGATGCAGGTTGGAGTTGATCAGGGGTATGCCCCAATCCAGCCAATACATTTCTCGCATAAGATTCACGCAGGTGATAATGCTATAGAGTGTAAGTATTGTCATTCTTCGGCAAGGGTGTCCAAGACTTCGGGTATTCCTTCCTTGAATGTGTGTATGAACTGTCATAAGTCCATTTATGAGTACAAGGGCAATCCGGAAGGGCCTAGTAAGGAAGATTTGGCCAATGGTTATACCAATGAATTCTATACCAATGAGATCAAGAAGTTGTATGATGCCGTAGGATGGGATGAGGGAAATCAGAAGTATACGGGTGAGTCCAGTCCTGTAGAGTGGGTTAGGATCCATAACTTGCCAGACTTTGCTTATTTTAATCACTCCCAGCACGTTTCTGTTGCGGGTATTGAATGTCAGACCTGTCATGGACCTGTTGAGGAGATGGAAGTAATGTATCAGTATTCTCCTTTAACAATGGGGTGGTGTGTTAACTGTCACCGTGAGACCAATGTTAAGGTGGAGGGCAATGAGTATTACGAAAAAATTCATGCCGAACTTTCCCAGAAATATGGGGTAGAAAAACTTACGGCTGCTCAGATGGGCGGATTGGAATGTGGTAAGTGTCACTATTAATCATACTAATTAGAAGATAATTTCAGATATATCATATGTCATCAAACAAAAAATACTGGAAAAGCGAAGCGGAGTTAAATCCCAACGATTCCATTGTTGAGACGCTAAGACAAAATGAATTTGTTCAAGAGATTCCTGTGGATGATTTCTTGGGTGATAAGGAAACATTGGCGGCATCTTCGACCAACAGAAGGGATTTTCTTAAATATGTCGGATTTAGTACGGCGGCCGCTTCATTGGCAGCTTGTGAGGGTCCGGTAATTAAGTCTATACCTTATGTGGTAAAACCGGATAATATTATTCCTGGGGTAGCTAATTTTTATGCTACTACCATTGCTAATGGTTTTGATTTTGCCAGTATTTTGGTAAAAACTCGCGAAGGGAGACCTATTAAAATTGAAAATAATACCGATGCAAAAATTGGAGGTAGTGCCAATGCTAGGGTGCAGGCTTCGGTCTTGTCCTTGTATGACAGTACTCGTTTGCAGGGGCCTACTTTTAATGGTGAGCCTATTGCTTGGGGCGACTTGGATGTTGCGGTGAAAGCAAAGTTGGCAGCCCTTAAAAATTCAGGTAAAAAAATTGCATTGCTTACACAGACCTACGCCAGTCCGTCTACTTCTAAGTTGATATCCGAATTTAAGGAAGTTTATGGAAATGTAGATCATATTGCCTATGATGCTATTTCTGAAGATGCTGCTTTGTCGGCATTTGAGGCTAAGTATGGCGAAAGGGCATTGGCGGATTATAACTTTGGCAATGCGGAAATAATAGTTTCTTTCGGTGCGGATTTCTTAGGGGATTGGCAAGGAGGTGGATATGATTCCGATTATGCTAAGGGTAGAATACCTAAGAACGGAAAAATGTCCAAACATGTTCAGTTTGAGGCTAATATGTCTTTGACTGGTGCCAATGCTGATAAAAGGGTTCCGTTGACCCCGTCGCAGCAAAAGGTGGCTTTGGCGTATTTCTACGGCAAATTGAGTGGTACTTCAGTGGGGGGTGATCTTCCTGAGGCTGCTAAGGCTTCTTTGGATAGTTTGGCTGCTCAGGTCTTAAAAAATAAATCCAAGTCGGTTGTTGTGACCGGAATAGATGATATAAATGCTCAGACCTTGGTCTTGGCAATTAATGAGATGTTGGCCAGTGAGGCTTTTGAGCCTACTGCTCCAAAATATGTAAGACAAGGAAATGTAGCTGCGGTAAACGGATTGTTGGCCGATATGAAAGCCGGTAAGGTGGGTGCTTTGTTGATGGATGGGGTAAACCCAGCCTATTCATTGCCCAATGCTTCCGATTTTGTTGAAGGGGTGAAGAGTGTAGATTTAACCCTTGCTTTCTCTACCAATAGAAATGAGACTACCGAGGTGGTGCAATATGTTGGTGCTGCCAATCACTATTTGGAGTCTTGGGGTGATGCACAATTGAAAAAAGGTCACTATAGTCTAATGCAGCCTACAATTAAGGAGTTGTTTGATACCAGACAGCTTCAGGGTGCCTTGTTGCAATGGATGGGTAGTGATAAGTCTTATTACGACTATATTAAAGAAACTTGGTCTGCCGGTATCTTGGCAGGTGGAGATTGGAGCCAGGCTTTGCATGACGGTGTTTTTGTGGTTAATTCCACTAATGGAGAGGATGTTGTGGAATCGGCTGTAGCTGATGGCGAGTCGGTATCAAGTACAGTTCCTTTGGCTTCTGTGGTTAAGGCTTTGTCTGGTGCAACGGGCAATGGAATGGAGTTAACACTGTATTCCAAAGTAGGTATGGGTGATGGTCAACAGGCCAGTAACCCTTGGTTGCAAGAATTCCCGGATCCAATTACTAGGGTTTCTTGGGATAACTATGTGACGGTTTCCAAAGCTGATGCTGAGAAATTGGGATTGGTTAATGAAAATGTGGCCGATGGCGGTTTGGACGGTAGTTATGTAAAGCTAACTGTAGATGGTGTGGCTTTGGATGGTGTTCCTGTTATTATTCAGCCAGGTCAGGCTCCAGGTTCAATTGGGCTTTCCTTTGGATATGGTAAGGCCGTAGGTATGAAAAGTGAGATGCAGACCGGGGTCAATGCTTATAAACTGTATAAGGATTTTTCCAATATTCAATCGGTTTCTATTGAGAAGACTGGAGGGATGCATGAGTTTGCCTGTGTGCAATTGCATAAAACATTAATGGGTAGGGGCGATATTATTAAAGAAACCACCCTAGAGATATTTAATACAAAAGATGCTAAGGAGTGGAATGTGGTTCCTGTGGTATCTTTGGATCATCAAGAAGTTCCAGCTACTTCTGTAGACTTGTGGGACAGCTTTGATCGTAGTATTGGTCATCATTTTAACCTGTCTATAGATTTAAACGCCTGTACGGGTTGTGGGGCATGTGTTATTGCTTGTCATGCAGAAAATAATGTGCCTGTGGTAGGTAAGGCCGAGGTAAGGAAATCTAGGGATATGCATTGGTTGCGTATAGATAGATATTATTCTTCGGAAGAAACCTTTGCACAGGATGATACCAAGAAAGAAGAATTTGATGGTCTGTTTGGTGATAAAGGTTCCTTGGGTGGATTTGGTGAGATGGAAGATCCTTCTGCTAATCCTCAGGTAGCCTTCCAGCCTGTGATGTGTCAGCATTGCAACCATGCTCCATGTGAGACGGTTTGTCCTGTTGCGGCTACTTCGCACGGACGTCAGGGACAGAACCATATGGCATATAACAGATGTGTGGGTACTAGATATTGTGCTAACAACTGTCCGTATAAAGTAAGAAGGTTTAACTGGTTCTTGTATAATGAAAACGATGAGTTTGATTATCATATGAACAATGACTTGGGTAAAATGGTTATTAATCCAGATGTTACGGTTAGATCTAGAGGGGTGATGGAGAAATGTTCTATGTGTATCCAAAAAACACAGAAGACCATTTTGGATGCCAAGCGAGATGGTAGGACGGTGAAGGATGGTGAATTCCAGACGGCTTGTTCTGCAGCTTGTAGCAGTGGTGCTATGGTGTTTGGAGATGTTAATGATGCCGAAAGTGAAGTGGCAGAATTAAAGGAGAGTAACCGTATGTATCACTTGTTGGAGCATATTGGAACCAAACCAAATGTTTTCTATCACGTAAAAGTTAGAAATACGAACGAAGCTTAATCAAAAATAAAGGAACGTAACTATACATTAAATTATGGCGTCGCATTACGAAGCACCTATACGAAAACCCTTAGTTCTTGGAGAT
>JBFHGV010000293.1:0-5097 GCA_041582955.1 Arenibacter sp. | reverse complement strand
TTTAAATGTTTCCAAATCGGAAATTGAAAATGTTTCTAAATTCACCATTGTGGTGTACACCACCAATGATTGGGTGAACAACATTGTGGGGCAGATAGAAAAGCAAATAGAGGTAATAAAGGCGTTTTACCATACCGATGATGAGACCATCTATCAGGAATCGGCCTTATTTAAGATAGCTTCTTCGCTATTGTTTGATGAAAGAAACATTCAGAATATCATCAAGGAAAGTAATTCGCAAATAGTAACCGTATCCAGGGACTTTTTTGTTTTGGCAAAAACAGGCAGAAGAAATGAAATTGATGATATGTACCAGCAATTAAAGCCGTACGGTATCATGCAGTTTGTACGTTCTGGAAGGATTTCGGTTTCCAAAGCCGAAATGCAGATTTCCGCCTTACTTAAAGAATTTAATCAATAAATAGTTAACCCCGACCAGCGTCGGGATAAAAATCCAGTTTTAAAAATGGCAAATTATTTCAATACGCTATCATTAAGAGAGCAATTAACCCAATTGGGGAAATGTAGATTTATGGAATCTACAGAATTTTCTGATGGTGTATCAGCTTTAAAAGGGAAGAAGATCGTAATCGTAGGTTGCGGTGCCCAAGGACTTAACCAGGGTTTAAATATGCGCGATTCCGGATTGGATATTTCGTATACCTTAAGGGAAGCGGCAATAAAGGAAAAAAGACAATCTTTTATCAACGCAACGGAGAATGGTTTTAATGTAGGTACTTATGAAGAACTTATTCCTACAGCCGATGTGGTTATCAACCTAACCCCGGATAAGCAGCATACCAGCGTAGTATCAGCCATTATGCCTTTGATGAAAAAAGGAGCCACCTTGTCCTATTCGCACGGTTTTAATATTGTGGAAGAAGGAATGCAGATCCGTGAAGATCTTACCGTTATAATGGTTGCTCCAAAATGTCCTGGTTCCGAGGTACGTGAAGAGTACAAAAGAGGATTTGGAGTGCCTACCTTGATCGCAGTTCACCCGGATAATGACCCACAGGGTAAGGGCTTGGCCCAAGCGAAAGCTTATGCGGTTGGTACTGGAGGACATAGAGCCGGAGTATTGGAGTCCTCTTTTGTGGCCGAGGTAAAGTCCGACTTAATGGGGGAACAGACCATTCTTTGTGGTTTATTGCAAACAGGTTCTATTCTTTGTTTTGATAAAATGATAGAAAAGGGTATAGATGCGGGTTATGCCTCCAAACTTATTCAGTACGGATGGGAAACCATTACTGAAGGGCTTAAATACGGTGGTATTACCAACATGATGGATCGTTTATCCAACCCTGCAAAAATTAAAGCTTTTGAATTATCAGAAGAATTAAAGGAAATAATGCGTCCGCTATTCAATAAGCATATGGACGATATCATGAGCGGTCATTTTTCCAAAACTATGATGGAAGACTGGGCCAATGACGATAAAAACCTATTGAGCTGGAGAGCGGCTACCGGAGAAACGGCGTTTGAAAAGACTCCAGCGGGATCTGACGATATCTCAGAACAGGAATTTTATGATCACGGTGTACTAATGGTTGCCATGGTAAGAGCTGGTGTGGAATTGGCTTTTGAGGCCATGACAGAATCTGGAATCATCGCAGAGTCTGCTTACTATGAGTCGCTTCATGAAACTCCATTGATTGCCAATACCATAGCTAGAAAGAAACTGTTTGAAATGAACAGGGTGATTTCCGATACCGCGGAATACGGATGTTACTTGTTTGATCATGCCTGTAAGCCTTTGTTGGCCGACTTCATGAAGAGCATTGACACAGACGTAATAGGAAAGCATTTTGGCGACCAAAAACATCTTGGTGTTGACAATGCAAAATTAATAGCGGTCAATAAAGCCCTGCGCGAACACCCTGTAGAGATAGTGGGTGCTAGGCTGCGTGCATCCATGACTGCTATGAAACCCATAGTATAATTGAAATGAACTATTGAAAGGACCTGCCCGGATTAAAAAACTGGGCAGGTCTTTCTTTATATATAGATATGAAAGCATATTTTCCAAAAATAGAGGACATTAGAAAGGCCGCCGAAACCATTAGAAAGGTAGCCGATGTTACGCCGCTAACCCAGAGTATAAGGTACTCCAAGGAGTACGACGCCAATATTCTTATGAAAAGGGAAGACCTACATAGGGTAAGGAGTTATAAGATCAGGGGTGCCTTTAATAAGATTAGTTCCCTTACAAAAGAACAACTGGTCAATGGAGTGGTATGCGCCAGTGCGGGTAACCATGCCCAAGGGGTAGCTTTTGCCTGTCACCATCTGGGAATTCACGGAACTATCTATATGCCGTCTGTGACACCAAAACAGAAGGTGGAACAAACCCAATTATTTGGAGGGGAATGGGTAGATGTTGTATTGATAGGGGATACCTTTGATGATGCCTCGGATGCGGCCAAAAAGTTCTGTTTGGAAGAGCGCAAAACCTATATACATCCATTTGATGATCCAAAGATTATTGAAGGCCAGGCAACTGTAGGACTGGAAATTTTGGAACAGGTAAAGAAGCCTATAGATTACGTATTTGTAGCCGTAGGGGGAGGAGGATTGGCTTCAGGCCTTTGTGCTGTATTCAAGACCTTGTCGCCCAGTACAAAAATTATTGGAGTGGAGCCGGCCGGCGCCCCCTCCATGAAGACCTCTATAGAAAATGGAGCAAATACCGAATTGGAACATATTGATAAATTTATAGATGGTGCCGCGGTAAAACGAGTTGGAGATTACACCTTTGACATATGTAGGGAATGTTTGCATGATATAGTAACCGTACCCGAAGGAAAGGTGTGTCAGACCATATTGGACCTCTATAATAGGGATGCAATTGTAGTTGAGCCAGCTGGGGCCTTGACCATCAGTGTTTTGGACTATTACAAGGAAGAGATCAAGGGCAAGAATGTTGTTTGCGTGGTGAGTGGGAGTAATAATGACATTACGCGCACCGCTGAGATTAAGGAAAGAGCTCTGCTTTACGGTAAGCTAAAACATTATTTTATTATACGTTTTCCACAACGTCCGGGTGCCCTAAAACAATTTGTTGCAGAAATCCTTGGTCCAAACGATGATATTACCCATTTTGAATACTCCAAAAAGTCGAGCAAGGAAAACGCCCCGGCGGTTGTGGGCATAGAACTAAAAAGCCCGGATGATTTGGCGCCATTGGTAAAACGAATGAAAGACAATAACTTTTATGGAGATTATTTAAATGATAAGCCCGATTTATTCCAGTATTTGATATAAAATCTTTTTTTAGTTTTTGTGATATACTTATTTACGAATGCTTTTTTGTTGTAATATTTCGAATATTTCCCCAAAATTATGGAGAATTACAATTGCTGTTTTATTAATTTAGTGCCTAAGCTGTGCAAGCCGCATTATTAATTATAAAAAACAACTATGGTTAGAACAAATATCCCGGCAGAATACGAAATAAAAGAAGTTATCCACCAAAAACACTACCTGATCAATGGGGAGTTGAAGACTTGGGAGGGAAAAACTACTGAGGTATATTCCACAATTTCCAGCACAGATGACTATGCGCCTACCTTATTGGGGAGTATTCCGGACATGGAAGAGCCGGAGGCCATAGAAGCTTTGAATGCTGCCCTAAAGGCGTTTGACAAAGGGAAAGGGGCGTGGCCAACGATGAGGGTAAACGAAAGAATTGACTGTATGGAGCTTTTTGTAAAGAAAATGCAGTCCAAGCGGGAGGAAATCGTGAAACTTTTGATGTGGGAAATTGGAAAATCACTTCCCGATTCACAAAAAGAATTTGACCGTACGGTAGAATACATCAATGATACCATTGAAGATTATAAACAACTGGATCGTAATGCGGCCAAGTTTGAAAAGAACGATGGGGTGTATGCCCATATTAGGCGTGGACCATTGGGTGTTGTTCTTTGTTTGGGTCCCTACAATTACCCTTTGAACGAAACTTTTGCCCTGCTCATTCCTGCCATAATAATGGGAAATACTACCATTTTTAAGCCTGCCAAGCACGGGGTGTTGCTTATTACCCCGTTATTGGAAGCTTTTCAGTCTAGCTTTCCCAAGGGTGTAGTCAATATAGTTTTTGGTCGTGGTAGGGCCGTGGCTGCTCCCATAATGAAAACAGGTAAAGTGGATGTTTTGGCTTTGATCGGCAACAGTAAATCGGCCAATGCCCTGCAGAATCAGCATCCTAAGAGCAATAGACTGCGGCTGGTATTAGGTTTGGAGGCAAAAAATCCGGCTATTATACTCCCCGATGCAGACCTGGACCTTACGGTAGATGAATGTATAGCTGGAACGCTGTCCTTTAACGGCCAACGCTGTACCGCCTTAAAGGTGATATACGTTCATGAAGATATTGCAGAAGAATTCAACAAACGCTTTGCTAAAAGGGTAGATGCCTTGAAATTTGGTAATCCGTGGGAAGATGGAGTTAAGCTAACGCCCTTGCCCGAACCGGGAAAACCAGCCTATATCCAGGAATTGATAGATGATGCCAGGGAAAAGGGAGCTAGGATATTGAATAAAAAAGGGGGGCAGCATTCAGAAAATTATATTTGGCCTGCCGTTCTGTATCCGGTCAATAAGGATATGAGAGTATATAAAGAAGAGCAATTTGGTCCTGTTATTCCTATTCTTACTTTTAAGGATATTGAAGAGCCGTTGGATGATATGGCCGAATCCAATTACGGACAACAGGTAAGTTTGTTTGGCAAGGATGTATATGCCCTAGCTCCATTAATAGATACATTGGTGAATTTGGTGTGCAGGGTCAACCTAAACAGTTCTTGCCAGCGTGGACCTGATGTTTATCCATTTACGGGAAGAAAAGATTCTGCACAGGCAACCCTTAGTGTGCACGATGCATTGCGTTCCTTTTCGGTACGTACATTCGTGGCCTTTAAAGACAATAGTCTAAACACAGAGACGGTAGAACAATTACTGGAATCCAAATTATCGAATTTTATAAGTACCGACTATATTTTGTAGATGTAATTAGTGTTTATGATTTTTAGCCTGCCCGCTGCCACGGGCAGGCTTTTTAATTATGATTTTACTACATATACATGCTGAAGAGCT
>JBFHGV010000292.1:0-5104 GCA_041582955.1 Arenibacter sp. | reverse complement strand
GAAACAGGAGCGGACTGCTATAAAAGATCTGCTATTTGACATTGAGGAAAACAAACTGGAACTAAAGCAATCTATTTATGAGCCGCCGGCAACGATTAAAAAGTTGGAAATAAATATAGAGCGTCTGGAGCGCGACTTAAAGGAGAAAAAGGAAGATTACGAGATTAAGGAACAGAAAGCCATGGCCAAAATGGTTGAGGTAGGCACGGAAGTTTCCAAAATAAGAAAAAGATTGGAAGAACTTCAGGATTTACAGAAGTCCTTCACCATTCACTCCGATGCCAATGGCATGGTAACTTATGCAAAAAACTGGGATGGTTCCAAAAGAAAAGTGGGGTCTTCCATAAGTATGTGGGATCCGGCCATTGCCACCCTACCCGATCTTAATAAAATGGAATCCAAGACCTATGCCAATGAAGTGGACATTAGAAGAATTAAAAAAGACCTTCCCGTAATTATTGGGTTTGATGCCTTTCCGGATATAACCCTAAAAGGTACGGTTACCAATGTGGCCAATGTGGGAGAAGTAAAACGAGGTTCGGATATTAAGCTATTTCAAGTTTTGGTAAATATGGACGAAAACAATTCCAATGTTAGACCCGGAATGACCACCTCCAACCGCATCATCATACACCAGGAAGAGGACGTCCTGATGGTACCTCTAGAAGCTATTTTTTCACAAGATTCCATTAGCTATGTATACGCAAAATCCGGGCTTTCTATTTCTAAAAAAGAAGTGGAAATGGGCGATTCCAATGTGGATGTAGTTATCATTAAAAAGGGAGTAGATGAAAATGAGGTGGTATATCTGAGTAAGCCAGAAGGGCTGGAGGAAAAAAGCATTCTTTCCTTAAAATAAGCCCATGATAGACAAAATACTCTTAGAAAAGATTATATCCAACATCCAAGAGGCCATTAGGGTGGTGATAATCAATAAGGTTAGAACCTTTTTAACGGCCTTAGGTATAATATTTGGTGTAGCCGCGGTTATCACCATGCTATCTATAGGCAACGGAGCCGAGAAGGAGATTCTCTCACAGCTAGAATTGGTAGGGGTAAACAACATTGTGGTAACCCCCATACCCGATGAAGAGGAAGAAAACGAAAGCGAGGAGGAAGAAGGGGTCAATGAAACCACACGGTTTTCCAAAGGTCTGGATCTATTGGATGTGAATAGTATAGTAAAAAATATTCCAACGGTAAGGGCTATTAGCCCTGAAATAATTTTGGAAACCTATGTCATAAAAAAAGGTAGACAAAACTCGGTAAAACTCATAGGTGTCACCAATTCCTTTTTTAAGACCTCCAACATACATATAGGTAAAGGTAGTCTCTTTTCCGAAGAACACGCAAAAAATGCTGCTGCAGTATGTATTATAGGTGAAAAAGTAGAAAAAAAATTATTTCCTGGCGAGAGTGCCATAGGGAAGCAGATCAAGGTGAAGGATGTATGGCTAAAGGTAGTAGGTATAATAGAAGAAAAACTTATTTCTGATAAGGCACAAGAAAATTTGGGTATTAGGGATTTAAATCAGGATATCTACATCCCGGTAAAAACCTTTCTTACACGCTACAAGGATAGAAAAATTATTTCGGACCAGCCGATCGATTTTAGTGGTGGCGGAATGATCATTGTAGGTGGTGCCAACAACGGACCAAAAAAAAGGATTCCCAGGGGCAACTACCATCAATTGGACCGCTTAACCGTACAAGTCAACAATTCCAATGAACTAAAGGCAACGGCAGAAGTGCTGAGTAAACTACTTAAACGAAAACACAATGACGTCCTTGATTTTGAAATTACCATCCCCATACATTTGTTAAAACAACAACAAAAGACCAAACAGATTTTCAATATAGTGCTTAGTGTCATAGCCGGGATATCACTTTTAATAGGTGGTATAGGCATTATGAATATAATGCTGGCATCGGTCTTGGAGCGCACCAAAGAGATAGGGATCATGAGGGCCATTGGAGCTACCAAACAGGATGTAATTCTACAATTTTTATCAGAATCAGTCTTAATAAGTCTGGCTGGAGGTATTATCGGAATTGTACTGGGAATCATAGCTTCCTATGGCTTGGAGTTCACCACAGGAATAGAGACCATCCTTTCCTTAAATTCAATTATACTGTCCTTTTTTGTGGCAACCTTGATAGGCCTACTGTTTGGCGTATTACCGGCTAAATCTGCTGCCAACAAGAATCCAATAGAGGCCATTAGACGCGAATAGAAAATAATTAAACAACGTATTTGTTTTTCCCCCGCTATATCAATTAAAATAATAGAGAATGAAAAAATGCATTTTGCTCATATTTCTTAGTGCCCCACTCTTCATTTTGGGGCAATCCAAAAAACTAAAACTTTCAGAAGCCATAAAAATGGCTAAAAAAAATTCTCCGGAATACAAAGCTGTACTTAACCTATCTCAGGGAAGCTATTGGAGGTACAGGACCTATGTGGCCGAGTTTCTACCTCAGTTTAGGTTAACGGCTACCTTGCCCAATTATTCAAATTCCATCACGAGGATAACCAATGATGAAGGCCAGGACATTTTTGTGAACCAAAATCAATCCAGAATAGATGGCCAACTATCGGTTGACCAACGGGTAGCTTTTACAGGGGGTATACTTTCACTTAGTTCGGAGATTCAAAGAATTGATCGTTATGGCAGTGTGGAATCCAGCAATTATTCCCTAACCCCACTTTCCCTAAACTATTATCAAAATTCATTGTTTTTTAATCCCTATAAATGGGACAAAAAGATAGAACCCTTAAGATACGAGGAGTCTAAGCGGGAATATATAGAAAGAATGGAAGAAATATCCCTTAGTAGTTGCCGTCTATATTTTGGGCTATTAACAGCGCAAATGCGATTAAAAAATGCGATACACAACCTATCTACCCAAGATACACTATTACAAATTGCCAAGGGAAGGTTTGAAATTGGAAAGATAGCAGAAAACGAATTGCTTCAAATGGAACTAGGTCATTTAAACTCCCAAAACCAAGTAACTACCAACACCATCTTGCTAAAAAAAACTTCACAAGACCTGGCCCGCTATCTTGAATTGCCAACGGAGGATATTGAACTGGAAATTCCGGAAAAACTAGTGGAATTTGAAGTAAGCTTGGAAACAGCATTGGACGAGGCTGCCACCAATAGAAAATCTGTGATCGAATTTAGGCGAAGGCGTCTTGAAGCAGAAAAAAATCTGGCACAAATAAAGGGCAACAATAGATTGGAAATTAACGTAAGTGCCAATTTTGGCCTAAACAAACGAGCAGAAGATTATGATGCCCTTTTTCAAGATTATGATAGACAGCAAAATATTTCTGTTAGACTGGGCATTCCTATTTTTGACTGGGGGGTCTCCAAATCACAAGTAAAAATGGGCGAGGCCGATCTAGGGCTGGTAGAAACCAATATAGAACAGGAGCAACAGGCTTTTGAACAGGAAATCTTCCTGCACATCCTCAACTGGTCCAGTAAGCGCGATTTCCTTGCCACTTCAGAAAAGGCCAAAGAAATTGCCGTAAAGCGATATGAGATTACAAAAGAACGCTATATCCTTGGCAAAATTACGATAACCGATTTAAATCTGGCCCAACAAGAAAAGGACAAGGCTGAAATTGAATATTTAAACAGCCTGGAAGATTTTTGGATAGATTATTATACGCTGCGAAAATTAACCCTCTATGATTTTATAAATGACCAAAAAATTGAAGCCGAAAACCTTATATTTGATTAAGTTTCTATTAGCTAAGGGTTTCCATAAACCTTTAATTCCGGCCTTATAAAATTTTGGACAGTTTTAATAAGTATGGCCAGTAGAAAGCTATTTTTGTTCTTAGTTTTTATAATTTTATCGCCTTAAAGGATACCTCATGACCATTACACAATTGCAATATGTACTCGCCGTAGCGGAATACCAAAATTTCACCTTGGCGGCCGAAAAAAGTTTTGTTACCCAACCTACCCTAAGTATGCAGGTACAGAAGCTGGAGGATGAATTGGACATATTGATTTTTGATAGAAGTAAAAAGCCTATCAGTATTACCGAAGTAGGCTCCAAGATAGTATCCCAGGCCAAGAACATTGTTAACGAGGCCAACCGAATAAAAGATATTGTTGACCAGGAAAAGGGTTTTATAGGAGGTGAATTTACATTGGGCATTATCCCTACCATAATGCCTACCTTACTGCCCATGTTCCTCAGAACCTTTATAAAAAGGTATCCAAAGGTAAACCTGATCATCAAGGAACAGAATACCGAAAATCTTATCCGTAACCTACAGGACGGGCATATAGACGCTGCCATTGCGGCTACGCCCTTGGAAATTGAATTTATAAAAGAACGTCCATTGTACTATGAACCCTTCGTGGGATATGTGCCTCAGAACCACAGATTGGGGCAATTATCTGAATTGACACCAGAGGATATGGACATTGCAGATGTATTGCTCCTAAGGGACGGTCATTGTTTTAGGGATGGAGTCATCAATTTATGCAACGCCTCAAAAAAATATTCGGAAGAGCATTTTCAATTGCAAAGTGGTAGTTTTGAAACACTCATCAACCTCTCAAACGAAGGCTTGGGCATGACCCTTCTTCCTTTCTTGAATACCCTGGAGTTGGACGAAAAGAAAAAACAGAACTTAAAGTTTTTTAAGAAACCTTCTCCCGCTAGGGAAGTAAGCCTTATTTACCATAAGAGCGAGCTTAAAATCCAAATTACGGAAGCTCTACATGACGTAATAGCAGGTGTGGTTAGGGGCGCAATAGCCTTTCAGGACGTAAAAATTATTAGTCCACTCAATAAATAACGGTTATTCCAATTTTCGGTATCTATAGGAACATTCCTCAATACACCCTACATTGGCCAGGATGAGACGGTCATCAGAAAAATTCATACGGAAGTTGGCTTCCATAGAATTTCCTTTGCACACATACCTCAAAGACAAAATGCCTTCCTTTACACTATATATACCATTAACAATTCCTCCGCATACCTTTGATGTATCCGAGTAGGACCCATTACTCCTAAATTCAATGATAGTACCATTACTTACCATTGTCCAATCCTCAACGATGTCCCCAGG
>JBFHGV010000291.1:0-5111 GCA_041582955.1 Arenibacter sp. | reverse complement strand
GCCCAGTGGTTCTACCAAAATAGAAGACGAAGATACTTTGATTGTACTGACCGATAAAATGAAAATTCTTGATGAAGTGTACAAAACACTTAGGATAGAGGAGAGGTTACAGGTTTAAGGGTAGGGGATAACCATCAAAAAAAAAAAAAAATTGGAAGCCTCCCCAAGAGACAACCACAGTAATATGGATTTTGTTTCAGAAAATCCTACGGAACATTCCTCACTTGGACTGGTAGACACACTAAACAGTCGTCATTTTAATTTCCTGTATTTGCCCAACAATTCTATTGACCTTCACCAAGTACATAAAAACACCTCAAACAAACCAATATAAAGAGTAACAGGCTGCTAGCTTCCCAATTTAGGGGTTTTATTGCTTTTTGTCCATTAAGGGGTTGGGGTAATTATCAGATTGGTCTTCAATGGTCTCATCCAGACAAACAAAATCTTTCTCCAGTATAAGAAGGAGCTCCCTACCATCGCCCAAGGGAAGGCAATGCTTAAATCCCACTAGATCGCTAGTTGCCCAACCATCCTTATCTGCTTCTGGTAGATACATGGTAATAGTATCTCTTTTAAAATCGGCATTCAAATTCAGAATATCCTTTTGAGCCCTCAATTCATATGTAAAGCATTGATCCCTAAACTCTGTTTTCTCCTCGTAGCAACCCTTCCTACAGAAGGTTTCTACTTCCGTTTTGGTTAGTCGATAGCGTATGGAGTTGCCTTTTATCCTTATTTTCATGTTAAAATCTATTGGTGGTATATGCAATGCGGCCTATACCCCGGCCATTTTAAGTTACTATAATTTAGGTATCCTATGGTCACATTTCTAATCCTCCGCCTGCCTTGCCTCCCCTACATTGGTCTTATAGTTTATGGTGACCCTTGTGCCTTTACCTGGGATTGAATTAATAAACAAGCGTCCATTGATGTAATTTATTCGCTCCTTCATAAAAAAGAGCCCCATACCCCCTTCACTATTGTTTTTTGGCACTTTATTTAAAATAGCCTCATCAAAACCCTTACCGTCATCATCTATAACCACACTTAACACATTATCGTTATAATTCAAGGTCACCAAAATATAATTGGCCTCGGCATATTTTATGGCATTGTTTACAGCTTCCTGTACCACCCTATAGATATTGGTCTCTGCCAAAGAATTAAATCTAATATTATTCTCTGTTCTATTTTCGAACAAAATTTTCTTTCCGGTTAGCTTGGAAAGTTCAGCAGTCATTTTTTGCAAAGCCGGAAAAATACCGTGATCACTGAGTTCTGGAGGGGTAAGATTAAAGGTTGCCGTACGTACACCCTTGATTAGGTCACTGGCCAATCCTTTTATGTATTCTATTTTCTCGGCCGTTTTTTCTATATTTTCTAAATTGATAGACTCTATATTAAATTTCAAGGCCGTTAGCATTTGACCAATCCCATCGTGAATATCCTTGGCAATGCGCTTGCGCTCCTCTTCCTGACCTTCTACAATCTGACTGGCCTGCAACTGTTTTTGCCGCATAGTTTCCTCATAATTCTGCTTGGTCAATTCCGCAACTTTTAATTGATTGTGCTTACGTTCTGTAATATCAGAGCAAAGGATGAGTATAGATTGAGGCCCACTGGTTTGATGCATGGGAATAATGGACATGTCCAACCATAAGGATTCCCCTTTAGAGGTTTTTATTTTTATTTCTTCCGATCTAATATTTTTCCTATTGCTTTTTAGTATTTCCATGAGGTATTGCTGTTGCCCCTCATCTGTCGTAAGTATTTCGTATAATGGCTTATTAATATGCTGTTGATTATTATGCCCTAGCAGTTCATTGAATTTTTTACTGATAAAAACCACATGACCATCCTGTTTTGTGCTTGCAAACAGTGCGGCATTATCTATAACAAAATTTAACTCCTGCAATTCCTGTAAGGACTTTTCCTTTTCCTGATATAGTTTCTTTATTTCCTGATTGTTTTCTTCAGATGTTCTCTGTGCTATAATCAAGTTCTTGATGGTATTCCTGATCTGCAAGGAAAGCGGTTTAAAAATGAATAAAATTTCCAATAACAAAATCAGCAAAGAGATGCCCAATAAAAAATACTCTTTAAACTTTAAATTTTTCAACTGGGTTTCACTTAGGGAATCGTATTTATTAACAATGGTATCCATTACGCTTAAAAAATCCCTTTCGTTTTCCAGTAGTATATTAACATCGGATTGGTTGGGGAAGGCATTCTTATCTGTATTGGCCAAAATTCGCTCTACTGCTCCCACCATATTATTATGGTGTGGGTCTAATTTTTTGAACAGCGCCTTTATCTCATCATTATCCCCTTCGGGAATACCAAAATCAAGATCCCCATATTGGAGTGCCTGATGCGATTTTTTCCATGTGGCCAGTGTTTCCCTTAGTTGGGTAAGCACCAAATTTCGCTGCACAATGCCATCGGTTTCTTTTAGCAATAGCACCTCTTTGGTCAATTTTTGACTGTATGCCCTTTGCCTGCCCGCAACATTGATTACTCGAAAATCATCCAATTGGGAGTTTAAATGGTGTTGAATCAGGATTTGGGCACTAATAATGGTCAAGGCAATAGTCGCCAATGCCACAAGATACCATTTTCTAACCCTTAAAAAGGTGGTGGTATCCAATGGTGAAATCAAATTATCGTTGTTCATTTCCCTGACCTGTAATGGTAAATAGTATCAGCTATTCTTTAAGAGCCTTCCCTATCAACTCAAGGGAATCCTTGGAGAGCGGGAGTTTTAGAGCAGCCTTGTGTCCCCTGTCCGACATTTTGCGCCAAGTTTTTTGCAGAATGTCCAATAATTTTTCCTCTGGATATTTATGGGAAAAGGGCTCAAAATAAAATTCCAAAAAAACAAGACAGATTACGTCTTCCAGTGTCTGTGTTTCCGAATTTTTTTTGAGTTGCTTTTTTTCCAACAAAAACGCCACTTGGTCTATCATTTCCTGGCTATAACCCACTTCCTTTAGAATATTGCCAGCCTTTTCCGCATGAAACTTTTTAAGATCCTGACGCCATTTAAGATATCCTGCCCTGTTCATCTCATACGATTCCCTAGGTATTTCCCATCTCCTAATATGCTGGCACCTAGCCGTAAGTTGCAAGGCCTCAGAAGCCTCTGGGGCAAAACTGTTTAATTTGTTGGTCATTCTAATGGCATACAACAATTCTTTGGGATATTCTTTTCCCTGCCACACTTCAATATTGGGGTCTTCTTCATTTGCCGCATCAAAAAGACGGAAGGCTTTTTTAAGTTTGTCCATAGCCATAATAATGTTGGTTTTGTTCCAAAGCTATTCAGAAAAACCAATATAAACAAAGCCATCCTCTATTTTAATCGGATAAGTGGTTATGGGACTTAAATCACCATTCAAGTGCTTGCCTGTTTTTAAGGAAAATGAATTCTTGTGCAATGGACAGGCTACTTTTGGCTCTCCTGCGTCTTCTCCAATAAGACCACGGGAAAGTACCATTTCCATTTTATGGGGGCACAAATTTTGACAGGCGTACCAGGTATCCTCCCTGCTATGGTTGAAAACGGCAATTTGCTTGTCCTTATATTTTATACAGGCCCCACCATTAGCTGGGAATTTGGCCACTGGAGCAGCCTTGAACCAGATGCTCACCTTATCTGCCTCTACAGACTGGTAAATATTTAAGTTAGATATCATCTTATTTATTTTAAAAGGATCCCAAAATAAGGAGACCTATGGTTGAACAATCTATTGTTGTTTTTATAAAGGTTCATTGGAAACGGTTTTAGATAACGATCAAGCCCAGGCCTTAGGCATTTTTTGCTCTCTCAAGGAAACAAACTCAATGGTATCATCCTGTTCTTCCGAGTTAACAAAGTGAGTGTATTTAGCCCTTATCTCCGGGTTCTCAACGGCCTCTTTCCATTCACACTTGTATGTATCCACCAAATTCTGCATACTTTGATCCAACTCGTTGGCAATTCCCAAACAATCATTGATCACCACATCCTTAACATAATCTATTCCACCTTCCAGTTTTTCTAACCAGGCTGCTGTACGGGTAAGGGGCGGTGCTGTTTGTATGTAGTACATTAGGAAACGGTCCACATATTGGGTTGCTGTTGCTTTATCCACTTTTTCGGCCAATAATTGGGCATGTTTGGGATTGGCCCCACCATTACCGCATATATAAACGTTCCAACCACCTTCTACAGCTATAAAACCAAAATCCTTGTTCCTGGCCTCGGCACATTCCCGTATACAGCCCGATACGCCTCCTTTAATTTTATGTGGTGATCGGATACCTTTATAACGGTTCTCTATATCTATGGCAAAGGTGACGCTTTCATCCATTCCATAACGACACCAAGTTGAACCTACACAACTTTTTACCGTCCTCAGGGATTTGCCATAGGCCTGTCCCGTTTCAAAACCTTCAGCGATCAATTCTTCCCAAATAAGTGGCAATTCATGAAGCTGGGCACCAAACATATCAATACGCTGCCCCCCGGTTATTTTGGTATATAGGTCATATTTTTGTGCTATTCGGCCTATTGCCAAAAGTTGTTTTGGGGTAATTTCTCCCGCTGCTACCCTGGGCACTACAGAATAAGTTCCATTTCTTTGAATATTTGCCAAAAACCTATCATTGGTATCCTGTATGGTTTCCTGTCTATTGGCAGTTTCGTTGTAGATACTGGCAAATATAGAAGCTATTGCCGGTTTGCAAATTTCGCATCCGTGCCCTTTGCCCACTTCATCCAATAGGGTATCATAATCCGATACCTTTTTTAGTTTTACAATATCATATAATTCCTGTCTGGAATACTCAAAATGTTCACAAATTGATTCCTTTACAACCTTTCCAAGCGATTTAAGACTCTCCTTTACCAAGTCATTCACCATAGGCTTACACCCGCCACAACCTGTTGTAGCCTTAGTAGCTTGGGCCACGGCCTTAACAGACTCATTGCCATTATCCTTTACCGAGCAGCATATTTGTCCTTTGGTCACAGCCTCACAGGAACAAACTACCGCAGCATCTGGCAAGTCCATGGCGCTTCCAAAAGAAACATCTTCCCCGCCGCGACTTCCTAAAATTAAATTCTC
>JBFHGV010000290.1:0-5115 GCA_041582955.1 Arenibacter sp. | reverse complement strand
TTGGAGGGAATACATCCTACATTCAGGCAGGTACCGCCCAAGGTTGAATATTTTTCTATTATCGCCGTTTTCATTCCTAATTGGGCGCAACGGATTGCTGCAACGTATCCGCCAGGACCTGAGCCTATAATGGCCACATCGTATTGGGTCATATTATATCTATATTGAAAAGATTAATTTTTTTAATTGTAGTCACAAAAATACGAATGTTTTGCTGTTGGGCAACATTCAGGTTTTTAGGATATTGATGTTTTTTACCAACTTTGTTAAATACTTATTTCCGTAGTGCTCTTTACCTCATTGATAACAAAGGAACTTTGAGTACTGCCAATATGGTTTATGGCGGTTAATTTGGTAATCATAAACTCCCGGTAATCATCCATATCGCTTACGCACACCTTTAGTATATAATCATAATCCCCACTGGTATGATAACACTCCACAACCTCCTTTAACTTAAGGACCTCCCGTTCAAATTGCAGCACAAATTCCTTATTGTGCTGCACCAAACGCACGTGACACAGGACCACAAAAGATTTATTTACCTTCTTTTTATCTATCAAAGCCACATAATTGGTGATCACCCCTAATTTCTCCAACCTTTTAATACGTTCATACACGGCTGTCACCGAAAGATTGAGCTGAAGAGCATATTCCTTGGTAGTCTTTTTACTGTCTTTTTGTAGTAGGGCCAATAATTTAGTGTCTATTTCATCAAATTTCATGTGATATATTTTCTTTGGCAATGCCATACCGACTGAATGGACGCTAAAATAATCTAAATATATGTCATTTTATAGTTTTATTATCTATTTAAACTGACATAGATTGATTAAAAGACTATTTATAGGTAATTTTATAGTTAAAAATTACACAATTATGAACTTTAAAGCAGCTGATGAATTACAGGATTTACAATACTTTGGTGAATATGGAGGCGTAAACCCCTCTATTTCGGATTCTTCAACCTATACATTTTTATCGGCAAAAACCATGTTCGATACTTTTGAAGGCAATACCGAAGGTTGCTACCTATATAGTAGGCACTCCTCCCCCTCCAACTTATATTTAGGTGAGGCCCTGGCAGCATTGGAAGGGACAGAAACCGCCAATGTTACTGCCAGCGGTATGGGTGCTATCAGTGCTGTAATAATGGAATTGTGCAATGCAGGCGACCATATTGTTTGCAGTAGGACTATTTATGGGGGCACCTACGCTTTTATGAAAAATTTCCTGAAGAAATTCAATATCAGCATTTCCTTCGTAGATACCACCAAACTAAAGGAGGTAGAAGAGGCTATTGCCCCACATACCAAAATGATCTATTGCGAGTCCGTCAGCAACCCTTTACTGGAAGTAGCAGACATAGAATCATTGGCCAAGCTTGCCAAAAAACACAAGCTTCCGTTGGTAGTGGACAACACCTTTTCCCCTTTATCCATTTCTCCTGCCCAATTAGGGGCCGATATCGTAGTGCATAGTTTAACAAAGTTTATCAATGGAACAAGTGATTGTGTTGCAGGTGCCGTATGTGGCAGCAAGGAATTCTGCCTCTCCCTAAAAGATGTAAACCAGGGGGCGGGAATGCTCCTAGGAAGCACTTTGGACAGTCTTCGGGCCTCGTCTATCCTAAAAAACATGCGAACCTTGCACATAAGGATAAAAAAACACAGTGAAAACGCATTATACCTGGCCCAAAATTTTGAAAAGGACGGCTATAGAGTGGTATATCCAGGATTGGAATCGCACCCTGGTCACGAGCTAATGAAAAAGCAATTTAACCCAGAGTACGGTTATGGAGGGTTAATGACATTGGATGTAGGGTCCCTTGAAAAAGCCAACGCCCTTATGGAACTAATGCAAACCAAAGGATTGGGATACTTAGCAGTAAGCTTGGGCTTCTACAAGACCCTGTTCAGCGCACCAGGAAGCTCTACCTCCTCCGAAATCCCCATGGAAGAGCAGATCAAAATGGGATTATCCAATGGTTTAATTCGATTTTCCATTGGTTTGGACAACGATATACAGCGCACATATTTGGCTATGACAGACTGTTTAGAACAACTAAAAACAAAAGGCCATAAGGAAGCTAAGATCTAATATTGTGTTTGCAGAACAAATTGCAAAATCGTAATATTACGAAGTATCTAACAGCAAATACATGCAAAACCTCAGTACCAATCCCGCAGGACCTGAAAATGAACATATTGTAGAAAATAAGGAATTGAACATCTGGGAAGCCCTTATCCCGGTAGTCCTTCTTATGATGATGCTTGCCTACAATATATTCTATGCGGACGGGGAATGGCTAGGAGAATATTCCAATCAGTTTATCTTATTATTAGCTGGTGGTATTGCAGCTATCGTTGGGCTGTTTAATAAAACCTCATTAAAAACAATGTGGCTGGAGGTGATAGAAAACCTAAAAAGTGTTTTGGTCCCCATCATGATCTTGTTTCTTGTAGGTGCCCTGGCCGGAACATGGCTGGTTAGTGGTATTATTCCCGCCATGGTCTACTATGGCCTACAAGTGTTGAATCCCGCCATATTCCTACCCGCTTCCGTTATTATTGCTGCTATTATCTCTGTGGCCACCGGAAGCTCATGGACTACCTCCGCTACGGTAGGTATTGCCCTGGTAGGAATTGGAAGTGCCCTTGGAATTGGCCCGGGCATGATAGCCGGTGCCGTAATTTCAGGCGCTTATTTTGGGGATAAAATGTCCCCTTTGAGCGATACCACCAACTTGGCCCCGGCCATGGCCGGAACAGATCTCTTTACACACATCAAATACATGACCATAACTACCGTCCCTACTATCCTGATAACATTGGGTGTTTTTGCTGTGATCAGTTTTAATTTGGAAACAACTGGCAGTGCCGATGTAAGCTCATTGCTAACAACTATTAGGGAGACATTTAACATAACCCCATACCTCTTTATAGTCCCCGTCGTAGTTATACTCATGATACTTTTAAAAACCAAACCATTAATCGCATTGGGAACAGGGGTGGCCCTGGCCGGTGTGTTTGCTTTATTTTTTCAGACCGAGGTACTCAAAACCCTTTCGGATTCCAACGTTACCGCCATTTTTAATGCCATTTTTACAGATACAAGCATTACAACGGAAAATGAGAAACTAAACGAATTGTTCAGTGCGGGCGGAATGAAAGGTATGCTGTGGACTATATACCTAATATGCTGCGCAATGGTGTTTGGCGGGATCATGGACGGTATTGGCGCCTTGGCCAGAGTTACCAAAGCATTATTATCTGTTGCAAGCTCTGTATTTGGCTTATTTGCCAGTACTGTAATAAGCTGTTTGGGACTTAATGCCATAGCCAGTGATCAATACCTTGCCATTGTGATACCCGGAAAAATGTTTAAAAAAGCCTTTCAAGACAAAGGTCTTGCCCCGGAAAACCTAAGCAGAACCTTAGAGGATTCAGGAACCGTCACCTCGGTCCTAATCCCATGGAACACCTGCGGGGCATATCAATCCAGCGTATTAGGAGTTGGTGTAGGGGAATATTTTATGTATGCCATTTTTAATTGGCTAAGTCCGTTTATGACCTTGTTTTTTGCCGCCACACACCTAAAAATCAGGCAACTTAAAACAACCGCACAAAGCCTTTAATCTACCTATTTAGCAAATTATCAATATACAGGAAAATCACCTCAACTTTCATTAAACAAACAGGTGTTATTTTAGCAATTTAACAACATTGAACAGTGCCTGCCACAAGTATATGCAATAGTTATATCAGCATAAATTATTTAAATCCATAATACTTTGTACCTTCTTATTAAGCCGTAATTTTACATCAGAAATTAAACGTAAAAAATTACAAATATGACTTTAGTAGGAAAAAAATTCCCCAACCTTAGTGTTAATGCAATGAACGATTTAGGCGACACTTTCCAGATAAATGTTTTGGAAGAGGCCCAAAAAAACAATAAAAAGGTGATTTTGTTCTGGTATCCAAAAGATTTCACTTTTGTTTGCCCTACAGAACTACATGCTTTCCAAGCTGCCTTGGGTGAGTTTGAAAGCAGAAACACCATTGTTATTGGAGCTTCCTGTGATACGGCAGAGGTTCACTTTGCTTGGTTAAATACAGCCAAGGACAATGGAGGTATTGAAGGGGTAACCTACCCAATACTTGCCGATAGCAACAGAAATCTGGCTTCCACATTAGGTATATTGGATATCAGCAATGAGCAGTACAATGAAGATACCGGTGTAGTAACTGTAGAAGGAGATAACGTAACCTACCGTGCTACCTACCTTATAGATGAAGAAGGTACTGTATTCCATGAAGGCATTAACCATATGCCATTGGGAAGAAATGTAAATGAATATTTGCGTTTGATAGATGCCTATACCCATGTACAACAAAAAGGTGAGGTTTGTCCTGCCAACTGGGAAGAAGGTAAAGACGCAATGACTGCCGACAGAAATGGGGTAGCCAGTTATTTGTCTACTCACGCAAACTAAGAATTGCAAATAAAAATCTGGGAGTCAATTGCCCGCTCAATTGGCTCCTTTTTCATAAATTAAACTCAGAAAATATGTTACTTGAATTGGAAAATGATAATCTAAAGGAGATTATTGATCAAAACAATAAAGTGGTTGTACAGTATTCGGCTACCTGGTGCGGTAACTGTAGAATAATGAAGCCTAAATTTAAGAAGGAAGCCTCCCTTAATGAGGACGTTACCTTTGTATTGGCCGATGCCGAAAAATTTCCAGAATCCAGAAAATTGGCCCAGGTAGACAACCTTCCCACATTTGCCGTTTTTAGTCAAGGGGAATTTAAAAATCAGGTACAGACAAACAAGTACGATGTACTAAAAGAATTGATCAGTGAAGTTACCAGTAATTAAACATTTAGTCCACTTTATCGGGAAAAACGATGAAGACTACATTTTGGAAACCTTGGAAACCCTAGAGTCCGTAACGGAAGTTTCCTCCCTAAAGGACGAGGAATTGGATGTTATAGGCGAATTGATCTCCAATCTATACGGGGCCCTGGAAGTCCAAAAATCCATTAAAGATGGTAAGCCGCAAAAAGAGGCTTTGAACGAGTTTATGCAGCGTGTGGTGGGATCCAT
>JBFHGV010000289.1:0-5125 GCA_041582955.1 Arenibacter sp. | reverse complement strand
ACTTCAAGCGCTTTTATCTTTTCATAGTGATGATGAAATATATGAGGAAAGTGAGAAATATGCCAATACCATTCTTAATAATATGGGCGACGCTGTATTTGTTAAGGATCACAAAAGTAGGTTCCTATTAGTGAACAATGGGTTTTGTGACCTTATGGAACTTCCAAGAGCTGAAATTATAGGGAAAACCTTAGCCGAAAATATTCCTCCCCATGAAATGGGTGGGTTTTTAAAAATTGATAAACAGGTTCTTTCCAATGGCATCGAAAATATAACCGAAGAGCACCTTACCTTGAAGGGGGGGCAAAAGAAAATTATCTCAACTAGAAAATCTAGGTATATTGATACTGAAGGTAACAAGTTCTTGGTAGGGGTAATTCGCGATATCACCAAAAGCAAAGAGGCGGAACAAGTTTTAATGGCAAGCGAAGTTAAATTAAGGGAACTTAATGCTACCAAGGACAGGTTGTTCTCAATTATTGCCCATGATTTAAGAAGTCCGTTTAATAATATATTGACCTTATGTGATATTCTGAATAAAACCATCAATGAACCCGGAGTTGAAAAAAGCGTAGAGTGCATAGATCAGATTAAAGCTACCTCCAAAAACACGCTAATACTACTTGAAAATTTATTGGATTGGGCTAAATCACAATCAGGAGAAATTGGTTTTGAACCAGAAAAAATTAACATATCTGTCGTGGTAAATGAACTGTTGGGGCTTTCCAGATCCATAGCAAGGACAAAGGGAGTAACCGTTAATGTTGGCAAGTTGGATGAAATTGAGCTGTTCTCCGATAAGAAAATAATAAAGACCATAATGAGGAACCTTATTTCCAATGCTATTAAATACAGCAAACCAGGTGGAAATATAACTATCTCCGCAATTGAAGAGGAGGATCAGGTTAAGATTACAATTTCGGATAAGGGTGTGGGAATGGATAACCAAACACTATTAAATTTGTTTGGATCAACCACCAATACTCCTAAGCCTGGTACCCTGAATGAAAAAGGTTCTGGATTTGGGCTGGTGCTTTGTAAGGAATTTGTGGAAAAACTTGGAGGTAGTATATGGGTTTTAAGCGAGGAAGGAAAGGGTAGTGATTTTAAATTTACTTTACCGCTGAATTGATTTCTACTAATGTTATGACTTGGACAAGCCACAATTACTTAAAAATAACCCAGGCCCATATACAAACATTTGATATAGTACTATATTTTGTTCTAATGATAGATAACTAGCTGGTATTATCACGAAGTCTTAAATGGAGACCTTAAAACAGCTACTGTTTAGTTGCAGTTCACTAAGTTTTGTTGATGTTTTCTGTCTGGAATATCGATTTGGATTTCTCCACAATCTCCTTTATAATATCGTCTAATTCCATGGCTGATTCTTGGATATGATCTAACATTTTTTCTTTTTCCGAGGTATCAAGCATGTTTTCTTTGAAGAGTTCAATTATTCCCATTAATCGGGCAACAGGGGCCCTTACAATATGGGATTGTGTCCATGCAATTTCCCTCAATTTTTTGTTCTGCTCTTCTATGTTAAAACTGTACTTCTTTAAATCCCGATTTAAGCTTTCCAACGATTTTTCATGCATTTTACTAAGGCTAATATCTGCCATAGAACCAACTATTCGTATAGCTTGGCCTTCTTGATTTCTGATAATTATGACCATATCCTTTACATAGGCATAGTCTCCATTGGCCTTTTTAAAGCGGTATTCCCCTTCCCATTTTTTGGTTTTAGGGTGGTTCAATGCTGCCTTTAACGATTGCATGATATGGGGTAAATCATCAGGATGCACTGAATCCTTCCACAATTTATAGCTATCCACATTTTTATCTATATCATAGCCAAATAGGGTCTTGAACCCTTTGCTGAAAGATAAAATATTATCATTGAAGTTTCTGTCGTAAATGGCATCATTGGTGGCCTCGGTAGCTTTTTCAAAGCGTTCGTTGGATTGTCTAATTTTCTCTTCGGCGGCTATACGTTCACTGACATCTTTGATAAAAATAGACAACCCATTTTCAGAGGGATAAACATTTACTTCCAGCCATAAATTAAATGCAGGGTGGAAGGCTTCAAAGGTAACTTTCTTATTGTTCTGCTGCGATTTATTTAAGTTTTTATAGAAATCATATTCATTGCTGTCCGGCAAAATTTCCCATAAAGGCCTGTTTAAAATATTCTTTCTATCAATTCCCATTAGCTCTTCTGCCTGTTTGTTCCAATAGGAAACTGTCCACTTGTTGTCTACGGAGATAAAGGCATCACCTATACTTTCAAGGATTTTGTGGTTTTCCTTAAAGGCCTTTTTATAGGCCAGTTGGGCTACTTTTAACTTGTGAATGTTTTGGATACTCCCAAAAAGCCTAACGCATTTATTGTCTTTAAACTCTGAATTCCCTATCATTCTCACCCATTTTTCCGTACCATTTTCAGTAACTATGGGCATTTCAATATCCCAGTCTTCCCCCTTGGTTATTGCCTTATGGAAATAGGCAGCCATTTTACTGCGATAAGGTTCAGTTTTGTAAAAGCTCCTGGTATTTTCAAAACTGGGGTTATAATCTTTGTCTACACCATAAATTTTCTTGGTGTTTTCGGACCAATAAATTGAATTTGTTTCCATATCCATTTCCCAACTACCAATTTCTGCCAGTTTATTGGCCATGTTCAAAAGTTTACGAAGCTTTTTGTTTTTGGTGATATCCTTGGCAATGGCATAAATTAATCCATCTTCTGGAGACGGACTCGAGGTCCAACTGAGCCATATGGTCTTCCCGCTTTTGGTAATGTAGCGATTCTCCTGATTGTAAATTTTTTCGAAATCCTTTAGGCTGTTATGGGCCTTGCTGGTCAGTGGTCGGTCGTTGGGATGTACGAATTCCAAATACGGTCTGCTCAGCAATTCTTTTTCCGAATATTCCAATAGACGGGCACCGGCCGGATTAATTTTTTTAAAGTAACCATCGGTACCCGCAACGCAAACAATATCCGGCGCAAATTTAAATATCTGGTCCAATTCCAGCTCCAGTCGCTTCCTTTTTATTTCTGCCCCTAGGTGTGCTTCCAATTGCAGGAAGAACTCTTGGTTTTTAATAGGGTTGCGGCTATCTTTTTCAATCCCCAATATCAATACACCAATTATTTTTTGATCATGGGACAAAGGGATACCTACAGCCGTTTCAATACCCGCAACTTCCGCAGCTTTACTTCTAACGAAATTTTCTTTTGACCTTAAATTGTGCCATAGCTCTATATGCCTATTTTGCCATACTGTTCCCGGTAATCCTTGACCGTAGGACAAGGGCTGTACAGCACTCATATTGTGGAAGAAATTATGGCCAGATTTGTTGTTGGCATAGTTGGCAGTAAGCTCCATAAGGTTGGCTTTCTGATTGGGAAGCCATATTTCTCCAAAAGCATATTGACCAAAATGCAGCAGGTGTTTAAGTACCTGAGTTAAGCATGCTTGCAAGGTTTCTTCCTGATTAAAATATTTGCTGATGCCTACCAATAACTTCTTTTGGAGTTCTTGATTTTTTTGTTCAGAAACATCGCGCTCAATAGATACCCAATGGGTAAACCAACCAGTTTCATCAGCTACTGGGCTTAAAGAAATATTGGCCCAAAATTCCTCCCCATTTTTTTTGTAGTTGATAAGTGTACTTTCATAGGGTTCCCATTGGCGTATGGCTGCACTTAACCTTTTTAGTTCTTCTACGTCTGTTTTTGGGCCCTGTAGGATTCGTGGCGATTTTCCAACTACCTCCTTGGCCGAATACCCCGTTATTTTGGTAAAAGCTTCATTCACATAAATTATTCTAGGTCCTGGTTCATCAAAAGGTTCTGCCTCGGTAATCACAACGGCATCCTTGGTGTTGGTCACGACAGACTCAACCAAACGGAGCTGATGTTCTTCCCTTTTCTGAATACTGATGTCCTGCACAGTTCCTTCAAAAACCTTGGGTTGGCCATTTTTATCCAAGACCAGCATACCCAATTCATGTACCCATTTTATGGAACCATCTGGTAATATTATCCTGTGGCTAAAATCATGAATTTTATTTTGTGTAATAGCTTGATTATTGAGTGTTGCAAAGGCTTCTTGATCGTCCGGATGAATCGTTTCCAAAAAATTGTCATAGTTCAGTTCAAAATTCTCCTTGTTCCTTTCCCATATATGGTAAACTTCATCTGACCAAGACAGGGTTGAATCGGTCAAATTAAGGCTCCAATAGCCAAGTTTGGGATCCGAGCTCTTTTTTAAAGGGGTGATCTCTGGGTTTGATCCGATTATTTTAGCAGCCTGATTTCCCAATGCCTTCAGGGCTTGCTCCTGGTCTGCCTGAAGCTGTTTTGGCTCGCTGTCCCAAATGCACATAATGGCTTCTACCTTATCATTGAGATCCAATATAGGCACAACAACGAGGAAGTCTATTTTGGCACAAATTATATTGCCCCTGCTATCCTGGATTTGGCGGTTCCCCACGGTAGGTCCCATAATTAGTAAATGGTGGGGTGCCGTAAGGAGGTGGTCTATGAGTAAATTTTCTAAATTATTCTTTAAAGCGGTCTTTTTATTAGTGGATAAAAGTTCGTCCGGGGGGCTTAAAAGGGCCATATGAGCCTTTTGTGTACCACAAATAAAGGCAGCTAATTCAGAAAGGTCACTAACCAAATTAGAGGGCAGGGTAAGTGGTAAAAAGGAAGGAAAGACTGCAAATTTGTCGATGACCATTTAGTGAATTGTTTTTAAAGAGGTCTACCCCAATTTAGTTATTGTTTTCAAAAAGCTTTAAAAGTAAAACAGCTACAAAGCTATAACATCTATAATTGACATGGATTTATGTATAGCTGGTTCGGCATTTCAAGATTTTAGCATATAATCAGAAACAATATAATATAAAATGTTTTTTTATGAATATATTTTACCTTTTGTAGCAATAAACAATTAATGTAATAAGTATTTTATTACAAATGTTTATGGTGTTGCCCTTGTAAAGTATGGAACAACACGACAAAACACTATAAATAATCGATGAAATGCATGGTTTTTAGTTGGGAATAATGTGGTGACATCTGAATCTCCATATAAGTCCTTGCGCTATT
>JBFHGV010000288.1:0-5127 GCA_041582955.1 Arenibacter sp. | reverse complement strand
GGGCAGGACCGCGGAGATCGTGGAGCAGTTCGGGGCCAAGGGCAGGGAAGTGGGAATTACCGGAAAATTGAAGTCGCGCCACTTTGAAACCAAAGAAGGTAGCATGCGATATGTAACGGAAGTGGTGGCCAAGGAAATCCTGTTGTTGGGAAGCAGGTCTTAATGGGAGGTCTTATCAAATGCCGGGAAAACAAAGAGGGCGTTCCCGAAATTAAACGCCCTCTTATTGATTAATACTAACTCAAACTATAACTCATATGAACTTCAAAACTAGAGAAATTAAGGAACGGATACAACATTTTAACGGTTCCTTAGTACTATATCAAATTCCACTTATCCGGACAAAATTTACAGAGGGCATAAGATACCTTGCACAGGCTGGAGAATGCTTTTGGCTGGTTACCGACACCTCCGTTATCGCCAAAAGCCTTATGGACAAAAGTCGATTCATTGCCATCGATTTTAGAAAGCTCAACGAGGAGGAAAAGGACATTATGGGATATGAGGCCAAAATTGATTACAGTGATGGTAATGGGCATATTTTTGAGACCCAAAAATATCATTTGACGGATTTTCCGTTGGATGAACTCAGATTGTTCTTTGTGGAAGATACCCTGATGCTTCCCAGTGAATATTGAATTGTATAATGGGCGGACCGATCCTGGGGCCGCCTTTTTTTTTAACGATTGCTTTTCACTATTCTCACCCTTTTTCCAAATCCTTTGGAAATTCCTCAAAATTGGACTTTAAAATCTCTTAAAATTTTCCATTCCATGCCGGGTTGTGGTACAGCGGACTACATTGGGCATAGAGCGGAAATTTTTCGCCGGCGCGAAAAAACGGAATAGCAAGAGGACAACGCGCGTTGCGACGTTGTATAGTTTAGTTTCTGTGTAAATTACTGGTTATCAATTATTTAAATGGATGAACCATAGTAGTTGAGAATTTAGAATAAAGTGGTTTGCGGCAAACGGCCCGAAAACCCCCATAAACACGGCAGAATTTGCGGCAATCAACAATTTAGACCATTGGTTTGGAAACTTTCAGCAACATACGGTTCAAGAAGGATACGGCGCGGCAGTTCCAAACCTTCTCCAGGCAGTTTTTCAATACCCATACGGAAGCATTGCAAACAATGTTGGATTTCTTTATTTACAACGAGATTTCCCCAAAGGAATCTTTTGGCCCCAATGGTAGGACCATCGCCGAACTGATCAAGAAAAGGTTCAATGCCATGGCCGCCATGATGAAGAACATAGAAATGCACGGGGTGCTCCCGACCAAGGCCATGTTGGAACTGCTTTTCGAACACTCCCCCCAGAAGAAACAAGGACAGGCCACTTTGCTTATGGAAGGAAAGAAGTCAGATCCTGAAAGGGATATGTTCTTTAAAAAGGTGGAGGAAGCCATTGTCCTAGAAAAGAATTACACCAATCTTAAACGGGATCTGAGTCAAATAAGGACTGAATTTATAAACCTTCTGGACAAGGTGGAATTGGTAAAGAGCAGCTTCGGAAAGCCCAGGTTGCAACTGGATATGACCCCAGAGGAGTTCGAGCAATTGAAAATGAAATTAAAATCAGAATAGCATTATGTACATCAGTATTACCAAGCAACATTTGGACGCCACCTTTTCCCAAAGTTCTTCGGATTATGTGGCCTATCTGGAAAAAGAGAACGAGGGCAAATTGCCCGAACATCAGGAACACTTTTTTGACCAGTACAATGAACGGATCCCACCCGAACAGGTCATCAAGGAAATAGACGGCAACACCGCCAAATTGAAAAAAAGAGAACCCAAGTTCTTTTCACTGACCATCAATCCCAGCCAAAGGGAATTGAAGCATATTGACAACGACCCGGAACTACTCAAAAAATATGTAAGGGAGGTTATGAAGGATTATGCGGCTTCCTTTTATCGCGATACCCCTGTGTCCGTGGACAGTATCAAATATTATGCTAAGATAGAATATGAACGCAACTTTAAAGGATTTGACAGGGAAGTCAAGGAGAACCAGGTGTACCGTGCGAAGATTGTAAGATTGGAAAATGAAATCCGTATGGTGGAACGTGGGGAGGTTTCCGGAAATGTTAAGGCCATGAGGAAGGAAATAGACAAACTCAATGCCCAAATGCCACATCGCATTGATGGGCAGGTAGTGGCACAGGGAATGCAAAAGCCGGGATTGCAGACCCATGTCCATATCATAGTGAGCAGAAAGGATGTTACCAATAGATATAGCCTTTCTCCCGGGAGCAAATACATGGAGTCGGAGTCCAGACTCAACGGCAAAATGGTCAAGCGTGGTTTTAAACGGGACCAATTTTTTGAAAGTGCTGAAAAAAGGTTCGATACCCTCTTCAAATACCAACGGAACTATGTGGAATCCTATAGTGCCCGTAAGGCCTACATTCAAGACCCCAAAGTCTATTTTGCACATCTTCTGGGATTGCCCACAAACGAACGCAGTGCCGCACTTAAAATAATGGGTGCCGCCGGGGTGCATGTCCCTAAGCTCAATATTCCCACGAACAAGGTGGAAGCTGCCCTGCAGGCCATTAAACAGTTCAAGAAAGCTGTTGACGTGGCCAGATCCTCCAGTTCCATAGGCATTTAGGGATTCAATAAAATGACAACGGTTAATATCTGTAATTCAAAATGTGGGCTATGGTACTTATCACGATTGGAATCTATGTAGTGTTGATTGCAGTATTTTATCTGTCCTATACACACGACAAGAATGCTTATGTCCAAAATGTTCTGATCTTGATACTGTTGGGAGTCGCTCTACAAAACCTGTATGGCTGGCAGGTATTTTCCAAAGTGGTATTGTGGTGGTTATTGCCCTTTCAAATAGTCAATCTGGGATTTTTTATAGGTTTCAATTATCACTTCGGAATTCCTAAAAACCCTGAAAAGTTCAAGGTCAGATTCAATCTGTTGAACGGTAGTCTAGTACTTAAGAATATCCGACGGGGTGCCTCTATCATAGGGTCGGCCGGAAGTGGCAAAACGGAAAGCGTGGTCTATAGTTTTCTAAAACACTTTAGTCAAAATCAGTTTACTGGAGTCATCCATGACTACAAGGATTTTGAGATTACTGAAATGGCCTATCCTCTTTTTGGCAAGGCCGATATTCCCTTTCATATTATATCCTTTGACAATATCCATAGCCGGGTAAATCCCATTGCGCCCCGGTATATGACGGATGAAGAAAGCGTTAATGAGATTTCAAGGGTACTTTTGGAAAACCTCTTGGAACAGCGGGAATCCATTGCCATGGGATCTTCCAAATTCTTCAACGATGCCGTGGAAGGACTTTTGGGCGGGTTGATCTGGAAATTGAAAACTGAACATGCCGAGTACTGTACTCTACCACATCTCATTGCCACCTATCAATACCTGGATACCGAAAACCTGATACATTTTCTAAGTTCCAATTATACCTCCAAGGCCATGGCAGATGCATTTATCTCCGGAAAGGATTCCGAACGACAGACCGCTGGGGTGATGGGTACCCTGGCCAATGCACTTAAAAAAATCAGTACCCAGCGTATCTTTATGGCCCTTTCGGCCGATGAAGTGCCCTTGGATATCAACAACTCTGTGCACCCATCTGTGGTTTCCATAGTGAACAATCCCAAATTTGAAACCGCCTATTCCCCGGTAATAGCTACGATAATGCATACCATAACAAAACAAATGGGCATTCGTGGGCGTCCACCCTCATTTATCCTTATGGAGGAAGCCCCTACCATTCGATTGCTCAATATGCACCGCATTCCGGCGACCTTAAGAAGTTATGACATTGCCACGATTTATGTGCTCCAGGACAAGATACAAAACGATATGATGTACGGGGACAGGGCCAGCAGGGCCATTTTGAGCAACCTTTCCTACCAGTTCTTTGGGAAGGCCAACGACCCCGATACCGCCCGATATTACGAACGCTTTTTTGAAATCGTTAAACGGCCGACCAAGAGTGTAAGCAAGGGAGAGAATACCCTGAATTTTGATACCAGGATTACCAAAGGGGAGCGGGAGGTAAGCAAGATACGGGCGGAGGAATTTTTTAGGTTGAAGGAAGGGGAGTTCATCGCCTTCGCCGATGGCAAGGATAAAAAGGTGAGGTTTCCCAGGCCCAATATCATAACAGAACTGCCAAAACCAAGATTCCGAATCGGGGATGGAGCCATAAAAGCAAACTTCGAGCGGATCCATTTGGATGTTAGGAAGTTCCTGCGTTAAAAATCAAAACCAACATTTCCTATAGTGAGCACGCATACTAATTAAGCATTTTAACATCTGTTCTCGAATTAATTAAATTATGTTTACGCGATGTACATAAATTACGATTCCATGTTGTTTTATCAATAATGTGTGGAGGTTGTCCTTGGCTTTTTATTTATCTGTTGCCACTTTAAAAGGAACGCCAAGCCTTCGATCAGGATCGGCATTTTGGACGGATGTATGGCATCGCTGATTGAATGCCAGTTAGGTTAATTGTTTTGAGTCGATAATCTATCAAAGTGGAAAATATTTGTGAAATAATACTTCATAATGGAAAATAATTGCAATTCTAGTTCTTTCAACTAATTATAATGGCAAAAGGTTTGCAATTACTATAACGGGAATACTATTTATCTTCCACTAACTACTTTATTGGAAATCGAGAATTATTTTAGGACTCAATATTTCAATTTCACCGCTATATCCCTACTCCCATTCAACTCTTCCAATTTCACAACTAGCTTTTCACGTGCCCCCAAAGTAAATTTGGGATATACACATACAAATTGTACTTGCTGGCCTTTTGGAACCACTGTTGGCATTTGAAACTGAAAGATAGGAGGTAGGGGCAATTCCTGATAGGATGACTTACGTTTATTGTTGCCGTTCACTTTGTACAGGTTCAAAGTATTGATCTCGAAATCGATTTGGGAACCGTTTTCAATTTTGAAGACCACATAGACCTCGTTAAGATAATAGATACTTTTCGTCATGCTAATAGTGACTCCATCCTTATATTTTATCTGATCAAAGGGCCTGGGATTTCTAAGCAATTGCGCGCAGAGTTTTGTATAGTCCAAAGCTTTATCCGAGTTTGGGATGGTGTCAGAATCTGC
>JBFHGV010000287.1:0-5136 GCA_041582955.1 Arenibacter sp. | reverse complement strand
TTAATATATATTTTTGTCTACATAAATAATAAATCAATTATGAAAAAAATCGAGGCAATTATTAGAAAGTCAAAGTTTGATGACGTTAAAAAAGCGCTACATCAAATTGAAGTTAACTTTTTTAGTTACTGGGATGTAACTGGAGTAGGCAATGAAAAAGAAGGTCATGTTTACAGAGGCATTTCCTATAGTACTTCCGACATACAGCGGAGGTATCTTTCCATTGTTATATCGGATGAGTTTTTGGACAAAACGTTACAAACCATTTTAGAGACCGCATACACTGGTAATGTGGGTGATGGTAAAATATTCGTTTCCGAGGTTACGGAGGCGTACCGAATCCGAACAAAAGAGAGCGGAAAAGCAGGAATCAACTAAAAAAATTAAAAATCAACAAACAATTTAAAATATGGACGTAGGATTATTTACAGCAAATAACGTTTGGATGATGATATGTACGGCACTCGTATTCTTCATGCATTTAGGATTTTCACTTTTGGAAATCGGGCTAACCAGACAAAAAAACACAATCAATATTCTCTTTAAAAACGTATTTATCATTTGCGTTGGGTTGCTCATCTATTACATTGGCGGGTTTAACCTAATGTACCCCGGGGATTTCAACGGTTTTCTAGGATTCGCAGGATTCGGACTGGAAGCCCCCATACTTCCTGACGGAAGCCTAGACCTTAGCTATAGCGAAGGTTACACGTATTGGACCGACTTCCTTTTCCAAGGGATGTTCGCCGCGACAGCAGCTACCATTGTATCTGGAGCCGTAGCCGAACGTATTAAACTTGGAGGGTTTATGATCTTTACCCTTATCTATGTAGGCTTGGTATATCCTATTGTAGGATCTTGGCAATGGGGAGGTGGTTTCCTTTCTACCCTAGGAGGTGATGATGCCGGCTTCCACGATTTTGCAGGTTCTACCCTGGTACACTCTGTAGGTGGATGGGCTGCCTTGATAGCCATATACATCTTAGGCCCAAGAATTGGCAAGTTTAGTGAAGACGGAACGCCTAATGCGATCCCAGGTCACAACATCCCCTTGGCTGCTGCCGGAGTACTTATCCTTTGGCTAGGCTGGTTCGGATTTAACGGTGGATCTGTATTATCTGCAGACCCTGCTGGAACCTCTATCGTTTTGGTTACAACCTGTCTTGCCGCAGCTGCTGGTGGAATTGGCTCTTTTGTTGTCTCCAGTATACTTTACAAAAACTATGACCTTACCATGATGCTTAACGGTGTACTTGGTGGCCTAGTAGGAATTACGGCCGGAGCCGACCTAATGTCCCCATTTGAGTCCATTGTTATTGGACTTATAGCTGGAGCTGTTATTGTCTTTGGTGTAGCCTTGATAGACAGACTTAAATTGGACGATCCTGTAGGTGCCGTTGCCGTGCATTTGATCTGCGGTATTTGGGGAACACTAGCCGTTGGAATATTTGGAGTTAAGGCCGGTATGTCTCAGTTTTTATACCAGTTGTCAGGAGTTGCCGCTACTGGAGTATTCTGCTGCCTAACTGCCTTTATCATCCTATTCGTCATCAAGAAGGTATCAGGAATTAGAGTATCCAAAGAGGAAGAACTGGAAGGTCTTGATCTTCATGAACATGGAATGGATGCTTATGCAGACTTCCGTATGAACCAACATTAAACACAAAAGAAACGGAGCGTTGTGCATAACGCTCCGTTAATAACCTATTCAAATTACCAACTCAGTCTAATTTTTAACATCCTAGTAAATAGGATACAAATCATTGAATTATGAAATCGATTATTTCTACAAAATACGTAAAAAATTTATTTTTCATGGCAGTGGCGCTGGCTTCAACCGCGACTTTTGCGCAGGAGGATGAAGGAGAAAGCAAAAAATTTACCATTAGCGGAAGTGTTGACGCCTACTATAGAACCAACCTCAATGGCAACAACGATTTTGACGACACCTCGGGTATGCCCAATGCCGCTCCAGGTTCTTCTTTTGCCAATTTACCTGGTTTTGCCCTAGGTATGGCGAATGTTATTGCCGGTTACGAAGGAGATGATGTAGGTTTTGTTGCCGATTTGGTTTTTGGCCCTAGGGGAACAGACGCCATCTTTGCCTCTCCATTATATTCCGCCACCGGAAACATTGTAAATCAATTATACGTATACTGGAACGTAAGCGAATCCGTGAAATTCACTTTCGGTAACTTTAACACCTTTTTAGGGTATGAGGTAATTTCACCGGTAGCCAATTTTAACTATAGTACATCATATTTGTTTTCCTACGGTCCTTTCTCACATACTGGATTAAAGGTAGACTTTGCACTATCTGATGATTTCAGCCTTATGTTGGCCGCTATGAACCCAACCGACCTGACCGAATTGAACCCCACTGGAAAATATGCTTTTGGAGCACAATTGGGCTATAGCGGACAGTACCTAAACTTCCTTACAGATGACGGAGCCTTTGAAGTTGACTTTACAGGAGGGTTTGATCTTTCCGATGAATTCTTTTTAGGTATCAATGCCGCCATATATGATAATGATGATTTAGGTTTTGCTGGAGTTGCTCTTTATCCACAATATGCCACCTCTGAAAATTTCACCTTGGGATTAAGAGGTGAGTATTTCACCGAAACCGGAGATTACGGTGCTATTGGAACAGGAGTTGAAGACTCTAGTGTTTTTGCTGTAACCCTTACCGGAAGTGCCACCATTGGAGACCTAATAATAAAACCAGAATTGCGTTTGGATAGTGCTTCAGATGATTCTTTCAACTTTCTTGACAGCGACCTAGCTCCTCAAAAAAGTTTATCCTCATTTGTTCTTGCAGCAGTATACTCGTTCTAAGAAAAAAATTGAACCTTATTATTTATACAAGCCCAGCATTTATTTGCTGGGCTATTTTTTTTTAATTTTTAAACGTTTTTACCCCTGCTTTAATAGCTATATCCAATCTATTTTGTTTAGGTACCAAGGGGCAGGAATATTTTGGATTGTAAGCACAATAAGGATTGTACGCCTTATTAAAATCTATTAATATAGAATCTCCTTCCGGTATACTCAAATCCAAATACCGCCCACCACCATAGGTTTCTTCTCCATTGGTAAGATCTGCGAAAGGCAAAAATAAATAGTCCCTATATTGCTCCTGCTGCTTTAATTCCTGGTTTTGGTACACCTCCAACTTATGGGAGCGTCCATTTAACATAAACTCCAACACCCCATATACCACCTCTTCACTTTGCCTTTCAGTTGTTGTAGGCATTAAGAATGGTAAGGCTTCAGGTGTTCTAGTAAATTTTGCCATTACCCGATAAGTTGTATCGGGACTAAAGAAATCCAAACCGGTAAAATCCTTTCTATACCTATCGGGCAGTGGTGAGGTTTCAGGATCCCTAAACTCCCCATTCATCTTTTTCTGAAACTTTATTATATCCGCTAGGGCTTCAGTACCTGTCTGTAACTGGTTTTGGTCTTGCTCATCGTGATACCTCTTTTCCTTGCACCCCAAAGACATTACCATTACTATCAATAACCAATGTTTCATTTTTCCGCTTTTTGCGTAAAAATACAACATCCCCTTTCTTAAAATAAATTAAAAATAAATTTGCACCACCGCACAAACACTCCTTAGACCAAAGAAGCATTTCTCCAGGAGTTTACAATTCGGCAGCAACAAAAAAATTACTATTATAATATCCGAGAATTCTCAAACAATTAGGTCTATTCTTCTATAGTATCATAACGTGCCTCCTGAAGATATTTGGCGACAATCTCATTAAACTCCGGCGTTATCCGTAGCAAAGCAGTATTTTCCAGACTATACAGTTCTGATTTGTTAGTGTATCCGTTTTTTAACAACTCTTCCAAATAGAACAAAGCCGTTCCATAGTCCTCCGTTTTGGCGCTATGGGAAATTATGTTTAAATAATAACCATAATCTTTGGGGTCGGTTATCGTTTTGAGCATCCATAGCAGGCTTAAGGCTTCCTGATCCAATCGGGCAGCAGCTTTCAGCACGTCCAAGTTATCCTCAATAAGCGCATTTATATATCCCAGCAATCGCTTACCCATCTCCCTTTCGGCAACAATTTTACTGGCATCATACTTTTTTAACTCTTCCATTTGATAAATCCACCACCCTAAATTATTATAGTTATAAGTAGCAATATCCTCCTCCAGATAATAGATGAAATCTTCTTTTATAAAAGCTTCCTTCAACAGTGCATTATTTTCTGCACGTGCCATGGCTTTGAACAACTTATTCTTTTTTAGTTCCCTTTTTTCTTTCTTTAGAGAATCTACATCCATGAAGGGCCTGTAGACCAACATTAACCTATCCAAGGCATTGTTAGCTTGCAGAAGCCTAACACCCCCCATAGAACTCCGCAATTCCCTTAAATTGTTCGTATAGGTTTCCCAAATATATTCTTCGTTTCTCTCCATGTTGCCTTTGGCCATTGCGGATAGAGTAAATATTTCCATGGCCTTCTCCAGGTACGAAGTATTTGGATATTGTCGTCCACCATTAAAAACCAAAAGATAATTGGGCAATTTTAATCTATCAAGCAAAGGCTTGGTAGCCTTCATTTCTGGATAAGCGTAATCTTCCTTACCCACGATTCCTATATATTGAAATTCACTTTTTGCATCCAAAAGCTCCATATTGGGATAGGCCGTAGCACAGGACAGCACTCCGCTAATCCCCTTCACAAAAATAGGCAGAATACTGGCAAATCTTGCTCCACTGCCAAATCCCGAAGAATAGGTTCTGTTTTTTTGAATAGGCAATAAAGTAATTATTTCATTAAACATTCTTCCGGTAATAAGAATGTTCTGTGAGGTAGATAGTGTATCGCTTACATTATTGGAGGCCGCCAGAACATAGCCCTGATTTTCTGCCGCTTCCGTGTACATCCTAATGGCCCTATTCCCTCTACCTTCCATGTCGAACACAAAAAGGATAGGCCAATTTTTATCCATTTCAAATGTACTGGGAAGAAATAATGAGAAGCTTTCGGCAACAGCATCTTTCACCCCTATAGAGTCGACCACCACACCCTTTTTCAAGGTTATTTGCTGGGCACTACCCCAAAAGGCCGCTCCAAAAAACAGAAATAAAATATATTTTTTCATAGACTAATT
>JBFHGV010000286.1:0-5165 GCA_041582955.1 Arenibacter sp. | reverse complement strand
CGCATTGGGTTAAGATTCTATTAGATTTGGGTATTATTCTTTAACTGCTAATTTGGTTTTTTATTCTCTTTAAATCAAACAATTTTGATAGTTCCTGTGATTTTTTATAATTACAGTATGTATACAATTGAATACCAATTTTTTACTTCATGGACAACTGCAATGATAACATCCTGGAACCTGATCTCGCATCTACCTTGGATATTTGCAGCTCTTTAAGAGAAAGGCAGTTTGGATGACTATACATTAATTACGATTGACGTCGGAGCAACAATTGTATGTTGATGTTTTTTACTGCCTGGCGGGCTGAGCCCGATAGAAGTTTGAAATAAATACATTAAAAATATTTGAACTATTCTTTTTTAATTCGGTTAATAGCTCGTGCTTCCCTATGGATCTTCTCGAAATTCAGTCGCAAATCTTCTTCTGAATACTCTCGTTCATTTCGAGTTACTTCCCTTAGGATATGCTGAAGTTTAAATTGCACCTTCGCATCCTTTCCATCTGCAAAGGCAATAAATTCGCCTTGTTGAAGTCTAAAGAACATATCCGCACGTCTTTTGGCAACTTCTTTTTCCCCTGTGGTAATGCGGGTGTCAAAATTGAGGTTATGTCCACGGTTGACACTGGTGGTCTCCTTACGGACGATTTCAAAGAAGCGCTCATAGTATTTAGCGGTATCGGGGTCGTTGACCTTCCCAAAGAACTGATAGGAGAGGTTGCTCAAAATGGCCCTACTGATCTTGTCCCCATAAAGGATTTCATTTTGGACCTTGTCCTGCATAACGTAAACAGTTGCGATATCATAACTGCGCAGGGTAGCCGGGATGCGGTGCATATTGGGCAGTCTTAATGTAGGTGCTTCCTCCATAAGGAGAAAGGACGGTTTTTGGTGCCTCACGCTCATTTCCTTGATTACGGTATGCAAAACAGCCGCGATGATGGGGGAGAAGGCAGATTCATATTTGGGATGGTTCACCATGGAAATCACGGCCGGGTTTTCATCATTGTTGATATTGAGCGGTACTTCATCTTTGGATAGTACCATAAATAATTGTCGGGAACTTATTTTCTTGAGGGCGTTGGCCAGGGTGCTCCTTACCCCAGCGGTTTGCCTCTCCGAGTCCATCCCGTTGATAAAGGCGCTGGCCATACCTTTTGAGGTGAGGTCGGAGGCCAGGAAAGCCGCCATTGTTCTGGTATCCATAGTTTGAAAAATGGCAATCAAATGGGGGAGGGTACAGAATTGCGGGTAGGTTGTTTTTAGTTTCCAAATCAGGCCGGCCATCAGGCCTTCCACGGCATCGTTAAAAAATTTTGTGGTGCTATTGGTATTGGATTCGTTCATTTCCAAAAGGTTTTCCATCAATACTTTTGAAATTTCGTTGACACTTTCCTCATTGTGGAGATATCTGGGTGCGATAGGATTCACCCGATAATGGATCTGATCGAAGGCTATGGTATAGAATTTTACTTCGTCGTTGTCCTTGAACAGGGGATAGGCCATTTCAGTAAGTTCGAAATTCTTATAGTCGTGCAGGATGCCACAAAAGTTATGTGCGCTAAAATGTTGTAGAAAATTGTAGATGACACTTTCGGTCTTACCGCTTCCTGCCGCACCGATCACGGATGCCCCACGTTTTATATTGTCGATATTAAATTTACCCTGCCGTAGCCTAAAATGGACCTGATATTTTTCATCCTTAGGTCCCGTCCTTTTGTCCAAATAGACATAGAGGAAGGTGGAAATAAAAAGTATGGGTATGACAATCACAAGAACAATATGTGCCCATTCCGTGGTCATATGCCAATGGTGCCCGACTGAACGGCCTTGTCAAGTCCGCGCTTCAACCTTTGTATGGTCTTAAGGGCCAGTTGAACCTTATTGGTAGGAATGTTCAACATGGAATAATCCACACCAGCCTTCCGCAGGATTTTAAAAGCGATGCTTTTTTCGTTGGTAGGAAGTCCGGATAGGGTAGAGAAATAGAGTTTGGGGTTATTGATAAATATTTTTCTGGCCTGATAGGTTTCTGCATAGTTTCGGTGGTAATCAAAAAGTTTATCGAAAGTCTTTTCGGAAACGGTATAGAACCTATCCCTATCAAAGCCGCGTTTTACGGATTTACCATTAAAGACGGTTTCGGAATTTTTGTATTTGCTCCCTGGGGAAAGGCTATATTTATTGGACATATCCTTACGGCTCACAATAATATGTACATGGGTTTGGGGTCCTTCCTTGGACATGCCCTGTACGATCCGTTTCCCGTTCTGTTGGTGAGGTGCCTCCCTTTCCAATCGGGATATTTGTTTGTTTAGATTGCGGATGTTGCCCTGGGCCTTTCCTTGTTCAATCCTTCCAATTTGGTTTTTAAGCTCCAGTATTTTTGTGGCATAGGGTTGATTTTCCCTTACCTGCCAGTCCGTACCTTTAAAAGTGCGTTGATGTTCTATTTTGGCAAAGAATTTAATATCGTCCAGGGAAACTGGTCTTCCTTCAATTTCCCGGTTAAAGCAGGCGGCATACTCTTTCATAAGTTCAATGGTGTAACGTTTAAGATCTTCGGAGCTGTTTTGCAAACGTTTCAGTTCATAGGCACTTGGATTCACGGTAATGGAATAGAACTTGGGTTCATTCCTTTTGAGTTTTGCGGTGTTCCCGTCGATTTCCCTGACTACTTCATCTGTAGGTACCTCTGAATCGAACTGGTTAAAAAAGTGTTCCTGATCCTCTATGGACCTTTGTTCATTTTCCTTTTCCAGGTATGCTACGAAATCGGCCACGCTCTGGCCAAAATTACCGTCCATTTTTTGTTTTGTTATGGTGATGTACATATGGTGAAGTATTGATGAAATTATTGAATTCCTCCTGGGTCATCTGCAGCTTCAAATATCCGCTTCCAAAACTGCCCTTGACAAAAACGATGGCGTCGCACAATCTTTGCAGGTCCGTTTTGACCAGCTGGAATTGCTCCCGCATTTGGTCATATTGTTTGCGGTAATATTCCAGTTCCTCATTTTCTGTGATCAGGGGAGGAGCTTCAAAAATGATTTCTTCTTGATTGTCATTTGATCGTCCCTTATCTTCCTGAAAGAGCAGTTCCAGCATGGCGTTGGTCGGTTTGGTCTGGTTCTTTTCTATATTCTTAATGATGGCCACCAGGGCGTTAATGCGTTTTTTGAGCCTGTTCTCCATACTGGTCATATTGGGACCTAGGGAAGCATTGGGGGATATGTCGTTCCATTCAAAAAAGTTCATCATGGATTCCAGGGCTTCGGAATGGGAACGACCTACTTTTTTGGAAAACTTCCTAAATCGGGCGGCAATACCTGTTTTGATACTGATTGCCGAAAAGTGGTATGTTTTGTTATGAAGAGGTTCCATTTACTGTAAAAATCTGTCCATTAACAGGGTCTCCCAAAGGATTTACATTAAATATTAAGGTTTTGATTTAATTTAAAACATTTATTTAATTGATTATCAGGATATTAAATATAATAACACCGCCTTGGCGTGTTATCCTCTTGCTTCTCCTTTTTGTACGCCCTGGGGATACAAAAATTTCGAACCACCTGCCAAAACGATCAAAAGAAATGCTCCCTTTGCATTGCTACCATCTAGGCAATAATGGCCTGTTTTCCGTTTATAAAAGTTAAACTATTCCCATATAAAAAGGAAATATGGAATAAGGTCAAATACTCTGTTCTGATATCAAAAAAATCGAAATGAAAAAACTGGCCCAGAAAAAAGCCAGTTACAAAAAGGACCCTGTACAAAATGTAAGGGTCCTAATGTATTTGATATAACAAATTGGAATGTCCCGGTCTTTTCAGATAATACCGTTATCCGAAAAACTGAGGTAACCCCCATCCGGTGCAATAATCAAATGGTCCAGGACTTTAATATCCAGAAGTTCCGCGGCCTTTTTGATTTTATTGGTCAATTGTATATCCGCCTCGCTTGCCTTCAATTTTCCGCTGGGGTGGTTATGACTGAGGATAATGGCCACCGAAAGGGATTTAAGGGCGACGGCAAAGAGAATCCTTAGATCTACCAAGGTACCGGTAATACCACCTTGTGAAAGATTGTAGATACCCTTCACCTTGTTACTGTTGTTGAGCAATACCACCTTAAAGCATTCCTGAACCGCGATGGTGTTCTTGTTCCACTGCTCGCATAAAATGTTTGCGGCATCTTTTGAGCATCCAATTATTTGCCAGAAAGGAGAGCGAATTTCTCCTTTGTAACTAATCTGAATTTCATTAACTTTGTATCTCATAATCAAATGATTAGAATTAATATTAAAAGAGGGATCGGTATTTCGGGCGATACCCTCTTTTTTTTGTTGATTACTTACTTCCCATAAGGAGTATTTCCCTAGCTTCCACTTCGGTGACAAAGCGCTGAATACCATCATCAGTGGAATAGGAACGTGTTTTGAGTTTCCCCGTTACTGCAATTTCCTTTCCTTTGGAGGCGTACTTTTCTACGATTTCGGCGGTCTTTCCCCAGGCAACGATATTGTGCCAATTGGTTTCCTTTTGCTTTTCGCCTTTTGAGTTTTTAAAGAAGACGTTTGTCGCCAAAGAAAACCGAGCGACCTTTTTACCATTTTCAAGATTGGCAATTGTTGGTTCCTGTCCTACATTACCGATTAATTGAACATTGTTTCTAATAATTCCCATGATTAAAAAAATTAAGGTTAAACATTTGATTTACAATATTTTGATAAACAGATTTACTTATTATATCCAGAGTGTTTTCCTTTTTTTCCGGCATGCCGGTTTTCTCTGGTTTGGTATTGATCACTTCCTTTTTGGGATATTTGGTATGATTCCATAATTCGATATTTTGATTTACTTTCCATAGAGCCGTCGTCGTTACCTTTTTTTGTTGCTTGATGGATTACAATGTTTTTGGATGGGAACACTTATAAACAGTAGGGGGAGGAGCGCTGGCTTTATGCAGTGTGGACATCCAAAAATGTTGTTGTTTTGCCTTCGAAAAAAGAAACGGCGACAACTATGGAATTCAAAAGAAAGTCCTGGAAAATACCTATATCCGGAAGTGGTCGATACCATCATCCAACCGAAAGGAACTCGGCAGATGGATTTAAATGCAAATAGGTCTGATTGTTAGGATATTGGAATCCTGACAAACCTGG
>JBFHGV010000285.1:0-5189 GCA_041582955.1 Arenibacter sp. | reverse complement strand
TTTTTTTTTTTTTTCCCATTATTTCTATTAAAGGATCGGATATGATTTAATATACCTTTGGTCTTTGTTTCGTCGTAGTTGCCTTTTTTCTCTTTATCTTCCCATGGACCTATTGTGTAAATAGTGGTACTAAGTACCGTTTGTTGAGATAGAAGGTGTTGTAATTAGAGGTATGTACATATGTTTTACTGGGATTCCCCGATTGATGTTATAACGATAATGGAATTTAGTCATTAAGGTTTAAAAGAGAGTTTCTATCAATAAAACTAAAAGGGTTTTTTAACTTCCCTTTTTTCTTATCCTTGATCATACGGGCCAAAGTTTCACCCATAACTTTAAAATCTGTAGAAATACAGGTGATACCCAGTAGTTCTTTTAAAGGGGTGTCGTTATAGGATATGATACCAATATCGGTGCCTTTTATGAATTCCTGATCGCGAATTTGTTTCACTAGGTTAACCAAATCCGATTCACTGATGGTTATAAAAAGATCACCTTTTTTTAATATAATGTCATCATAAATTTCATCTAGAAATTCAAAGTCCAGATTGTACTCCGTACAAAATTTACGAAAACCGTGCAGGATTCTCTTGGGGTAAGGGTAGATAGATTTTTCTGGATAAACCATAATAAGTTTTTGGTAGCTTGCAATTTTGGGAAGCCCCTCCTTTAGGGCGTTGTAAATATCACCTTCAAAGTCTTGAAAAATTTCAATGGAGGCTTCTTTTACCTCTCTTATAGGGTTATCCAATAAGATTAGTTTTTCTTTCGGGATTTTATTTACTGCAGAGACCACCTTATCTGTAAAGCTAATGTGATTCAATTTTTCTGTCTTAAAATGTGGCATGATTATATAATAGTCATATGCCCCCTTGTTTTTTTCCAGGATATTAAGGAAAAGGTCTTCTTCGCAGTGGTAAATATGAAGATCGGTATGGGCGGTACCTCCAATGCTGTTAATAAAGGAGTTGTAGATCCTCATCTTATAGGAGCTCAATTTATTGATCAGAAATAGGATGTTTACCTTGGATATTAACTGTGTACGAGCTATATAATACCCTTTCCCCCTGATGGATAAAATTACCTTTCTTTCCTTCAATAGGTTGTAGGCCTTCTCCACCGTATCCCTAGAAAGTAGATATTCTTCGCTAAAGGTATTGATAGAAGGAACCTTGTCATCCATTTTTAAGTTCCCAATAGAAATATTATAGATTATTTGGTCTACGATTTGCTGATATTTGGGAATCCTAGAATCCTCATCTATTTTGATAAATTTAAATATATCCATTCATCTGAGTATTTAACCATTGGCAACGGCATTGCCAATAGGCCATTGAAGTCCTTATTTTGTCATATGTGGTATAGCATCAAAAGTAAACATTTTTTTAAATTGACTCTTGTACGGTACAGTACAGGATAGAAAGAATAAATGTATAATTTACTTTTGTTTTCAAATAGATAATCATAGAGATGAAAAATACAACAACACAATTTAAATACGTAGACTATCTTTGGGATGATAACAAGGCAAAAGCTCTTGAGGATGATCAAGTAAAGCTTTTTCTGTATAGATCAAATATCTTGGGTGCCGATCTCAGAATTACCAATTACGGTGGTGGTAACACCAGTTGTAAGACTATAGAGAAAGATCCGTTGACCAATGAGGAGGTAGAAGTGATGTGGATCAAGGGTTCTGGTGGGGATATAGGAACTTTGACCAAGGCAGGGATAGCTGGATTGTATACGGACAGGTTAAGAAACCTCAAGAATGTATATGGCGGTCTATCGGATGAAGATCGAATGGTTGGTCTTTTCAACCATTGCATATACGACTTGGACAGTAAGGCCCCTTCTATAGATACGCCATTGCACGGCTTACTTCCTTTTAAACATATAGATCATTTGCACCCTGATGCGCTGATAGCTGTCGCTGCCGCCAAGGACAGTGAAAAGGTTACCAAGGAAATCTGGGGAGATACCATGGGTTGGGTGCCTTGGCAGCGTCCTGGTTTTGATCTGGGACTTCAGCTAGAAAAATGTTTGAACGACAATCCCGGTATACGTGGAATAGTTTTGGGTAGCCATGGTCTTTTTACATGGGGCGATACCTCTTACGAATGCTATATGAACAGCTTGGAAGTCATAGAAATGGCATCTGCCTACATAACTAAAAAAATAGAGGAAAAAGGCAGTGTATTTGGAGGTGAAAAAGTGCAGTCCCTGCCTAAGGAGGATCGATTGGAGAAAGCTTCCCAATTAATGCCTTTGTTAAGGGGACTTTGTTCTTCCGAAAATAGGATGATCGGGCATTTTACTGATACTGATGTGGTCATGGAGTACATTAATAGTAATGACTTAGCGCGTTTGGCTCCCATGGGAACTTCATGTCCCGATCACTTTCTAAGGACAAAAATTCAACCATTGGTGTTGGAACTTGATCCCAATGGGGATTTTAGCGACACCAAGGCGGTATTGGAAAAATTGGAGCCTGCCTTTGAGGCGTATAGACAAGAATATAAGAATTATTACGAAAACTGTAAACGGGACAATAGTCCGGCCATGCGAGATCCCAACCCTGTGATTATCATCTTACCTGGCGTAGGGATGTTCAGTTTTGCAAAAAATAAACAGACCACAAGGGTGGCCAGTGAATTTTACATCAACGCCATTAACGTAATGCGGGGGGCAGAGGCTATTACCGAATATACTTCGTTGCCTAGACAGGAAGCCTTTGATATAGAATATTGGTTGTTGGAAGAGGCTAAATTGCAACGTATGCCCAAAGAAAAGCCCCTTTCCAGAAAGGTAGCCTTGGTGACAGGAGCTGGAGGCGGTATTGGGAAGGCCATTGCAGATAAATTGGCTGGCGAAGGCGCTAATGTGGTACTGACCGATATTGCTGAAGATCGTCTGCAAGAGGCCGTAAATACCTATCCTAGGGATACTGCCAGCTATGCAGTATGTGACGTTACCAAGTCCGAGTCCATAGCCACTGCCTATAAAAAAGCATGCCTGGAATTTGGGGGTGTGGATATTGTGGTGCACAGTGCTGGTTTGGCAATTTCCAAGCCCTTGGCAGAGACCAGTGAAAAGGATTGGGACATTTTGCAGGATGTTTTGGTTAAAGGTCAATTTGAGCTGGCCAAACAAGCAGTGGCCATTATGCGATCTCAAGGACAGGGAGGCGACTTTATCAGTATTGCCAGCAAGAACGGTTTGGTGTCCGGTCCTAATAATGTAGGCTATGGTACCGCTAAGGCTGCCCAACAACATATGGCACGCCTTTTGGCTGCCGAATTGGGCGGGGATAAGATCCGTGTCAATACAGTGAATCCAGATGGGGTTATAGTGGGTAGCAAGATATGGGAAGGCGACTGGGCCGAAGGCCGAGCAAAAGCGTACGGGATTACCGTAGAAGAACTTCCTGCACATTATGCCAAGCGGAACCTTCTCAATGAGATCATATACCCTCAAGATATTGCAAATGGAGTGTTTGCCTGTGTAGGGATCTTGAACAAGACTACCGGAAATATAATCAATGTGGACGGCGGAATGGCCAATGCATTTGTAAGATAGTTAGTTTAGTTAGTTTTTAGGAAGTTAGCACAGGTTGTAGTGAGACCTGTGCTATATTTCCGCCAAAAAAGTGCCTGGTAAATGGGCAATGGCACAATAGTACTTGCCTAGCAAAATTGAAGATTTAACTATTCTGGAAAATTAAGGACAACCATTTTAATTTGGTATTGGAGACCTTAGTGGTAATCTATGTGAGAATTTCTCATTAAGTTCAATTCCAGCTTAATACAAAATACGATAAGCGATGACAATAGAAAAAGAACTGATCCTAGCGGATAATAAGAAGGATATTGGTGTACACGAGGAAAATTTTGATTTTTTGGCCAATTCCCTCGATAGAAAAGGGGTAGATGTACAAAAAATAATCAAAGATCTTTCCGATTTTCAGGTGGCCATTCCCAGTTGGGCACTTGGTGCAGGAGGAACCAGATTTGGAAGGTTTTCCTACTACGGGGAGCCCGCCAACCTGGAGCAAAAAATAAACGATGTAGGCATACTACATGCCCTGACACGGACTGCCGGAGCCATATCCCTGCATATCCCATGGGATATCCCTGGGGATTACAAGGCTATCAAGGAATTGGCCACTGCCAACGGACTTGTTTTTGATGCCGTAAATTCCAATACCTTTCAGGATCAAACAAATGCCAAGGAAAGCTATAAGTTTGGCTCATTGAGCAATACCAGTAAGGCCGTTAGGGATCAGGCAATAGCACATAACAATGAGGTGATAAAAATAGGCGAGAAACTGGGATCCAAAAGTTTAACGGTCTGGTTGGCAGACGGGTCCAATTTTCCTGGACAGCACAATTTTCAAAGAGCCTTACAACACACCCAGGATAGCCTACAGGAAATCTATGCCACCTTACCGGAGGATTGGAAACTGTTTATAGAATACAAGCCTTATGAGCCTAATTTTTATAGTACGGTAATCCAGGATTGGGGTACCTCGTTTATGCTGGCAAATGCCTGTGGAGAAAAAGCCTATACCCTGGTAGACCTTGGCCATCACTTGCCCAATACCAATATAGAGCAGATTGTATCAACCTTAATGATGCAGGGCAAACTTGGAGGTTTTCATTTTAACGATAGTAAATATGGGGACGATGATAGCACCGTGGGCAGTGTAAAACCCTATGCCCTGTTTTTAATATTTAATGAGCTGGTCTATGGGATGAACAACAACCCACAGAATCCATATCCGGCCTGGATGATAGATGCCAGCCACAACATAAAAGATCCTTTAGAGGACCTGATCCAATCCTTGGAGGCTATTCAGGAAGCCTATGCAAAAGCACTTTTGGTAGATCAAGAGCAGTTAAAAGTGGCCCAAGAAAATCATGATGTAGTGCTATGCCAGGAGATTTTACAGCAAGCCTACCGTACCGATGTAAGACCGCTTTTGGAAAGGGCCAGATTAAGTGTAGGAGGGGCACTGCACCCAATAAAAGCCTACAGGTCGCTAGGTGTTAGAGAAAATTTGATACATGCCAGGGGAAAGCACAGTATAGCGACGGGATTATAAAAACACCAAATGAAAGAAAAAGTAACAGCTGTATTTGACATAGGGAAGACCAATAAGAAGTTCTTTTTATTTGATAAGGGTTTTCAGG
>JBFHGV010000284.1:0-5191 GCA_041582955.1 Arenibacter sp. | reverse complement strand
GCGGTCTATCTGCCCGCCACACCGGTTGTATTTGATATCGTTTAAAAGGAAATTGGATGTCATTTTGGTGCATCACCACATAACGGGCAAAGGGCACCGTTAAATCATAACGCAAAGCTTTCTCAGAAATCTTGGTGGTAATTGCAGCGGAGTCCTTACTAGTAAACAATTCCGTATCTACTTTCTTTAAATAGTCACCGCTATTTAAAATCTTAAAGATCAATCGGTCTCCTTCATCCCCATATTTCCCCATCAGTGTTTCAGAATTTTCAAAGGACGGGGTTTCTATAGGCTGAAAGCCAAAGGTTTGAAAATGCTTTTTTACCACATCAAAAATATAGTTTCTCTTATTCACTTCTGATGGGGAAAAATCCCTGGTACCTTTGGGTATGGATGGTTTTTGTGCCATTTTTTAATCTGTTATAATTTATGATAGAATACGGACAGCCCGTTTCAGGGCATTGCTAAATTAACCTATTAGTTCCTCGAACCAATTGTAAAGGTTGCCTTTGGTTATTACGGCACCTTGTTTTATTAGATTAAACTTATCCATGTTCTTGTTTTCGGAATACGCTTTTGATGCGGTAAGATACTCCACAAAATCGGATTGGTAATTTTTTTTGAACCAGGTAAAACCTTCCTTGGTACTGAGGTCTATTTCCGGATTCATCACTTTTACCGAAATAAGCTTCATTTCCTTTTCCTGTAAATGAAAAAAGTGCATGTGCTGGGCCGATATATTTTCCAAGAACTCCACCTTGGTCAAAACCCCTTCCCAAATTAGATCACTAAAAATGTCGAGCTCCTCCTCGGCCACCTCTGGCTTTTCTTTTTTAAGCTGCTCCCATTCTTCGGCCGTAATGGATTGGGTGGCCAAAAAATTAATAAATTCCTGATGTAATTCTTCTAGCTGTTGCCTAGTTAATCTTGTGTATTTCATTTCTCTACTTATTGTGTTGCCAAGTACATATTATCCTAAAGAACGATGACGTAATCCAAAACTTGGAACGAACTGCAAAAATAAAAAGGCTGCGCGATTTGCACAGCCTTTTAAAACTTTAATTACAATTTATTTAAAATATATAGCGTAAGCCCAGTTGTGCCTGCCATCTAGACAGCAAACTGGCATCGTACCCATAGGTTTTACTAAGGCCAGGATCAAAGGTATAGGTAGGGATACTGGTATCCGGATCCACACTTACTCCAATAGGACTAATATTATTGGGCTGTTGGATAACTCCCCAATCCGAATTGATCATGTTTCCAATATTCAATACATCCACGCTAAGTTGTATCGTATTGGTCTTGTTACCTGCAACCTTAAAATTATAATCTTGTAAGAGCTTAAAATCCCATCGACCTCTCCACGGAGCCTTAGCACCGTAGCGTTCCATGTATTCTCCCCTGTGATCACTTAAATAATCATCCTGCCTAATGTATGCCTCAAAGGCCTGGGCCTGACCAGCCCCAGAAAACTGCATCTGTTCCACTTCGGCACTGGTAGGGATATACAACAAATCATTGTTCTGGGGAGAGCTATCGCCATTAATATTCCCGGCATAGGTATAATTATACCTCCCGCCCTGGGCATATTCAAAAAAGGTAGACACCGTAGTGGCCCAAGTATCACCCCCATAACGGAACTGTTTTGAGGCCACCCCTATAAAACGATGGGTATCACCGTATTTGGAATAGGCCAGTACGTCTTCATTGGCATTTCCCAAATTGGGATTAAAATCAAAAGCATCACCTGTAATCTCCGCCTCAATAGAATTAACATCCTTGGCATTGAGATAACTATAGGCCAAACTGGTATACAAACCATTGGAAAAGGTTTTTTGACCTTTAAGAGAGATATTCCATATTCTCCCCTTGTCCGAATTGGTAAATACATAGGCATTGTTACCCCTATCCCCTTCAAGATATATAGGTCTGTTGTCCCCTGGGGCATTTAAAGTTCCTGAAGGATTTCGCATTCCCCAGTTCTGGACATGAGCCGCATTGATATCCTTGGTATACGACACATCGAGGGTTCCTATAATCCCGTTTTCAAACCTCTTGTCCAGCCCTATATTGGTTCGCCATACTTGGGGAAACTTAAAATCAGGGTCTACAATTTGGAAAAAGCCGTCATCGGCACCGCTCACCTGATTTCCTATCCAAACAAAGGGTAGTCTACCTGTAAACACGCCTGTACCTCCCCTGAGCTGGGTGGCCGTTTCGCCATTTACCTCCCAATTAAATCCCAGTCTGGGTGATATTAGCCAATCATTGGTGGGCATTTTAGTGGAGTTTAGAAAAACCTCTTCGTTATTATTGGGATTAAAATAAGAGATGGCATTATCCCTTACTGCACCGTTATCGGTATCAATGAATTTCTGTATTAGATTTCCAGTGTTAAAATACAATGGCTTATCGAAGCGTATGCCATAGGTAAGCTTAAAATTTTCAACGGCATTCCATTCATCTTGTACATAAAATGCCAATTGGCCTACATTAAGCTCCGATAGTTTCCAACCTCCGTCATTTCCAGTTCCCGCGGCATTCCTGGAATTAAATTCATTCTGGGTAGCTGCCAGGTATTGGTCCACCACCCCTCCAGGCTGTGCATTGTCCAAAAATTCCTGAACACTTGGGTATGGGCTAAACAATCCATAATAGGGAAATATTCCAAAGTTGAAGGATTCATAATTGGTAAGGTTGAAGGAATTTTTGAACATAAATTTCTCAAATGAAAATCCAACTGTGTAGGTATGGTTACCTTTAAAAAAATTAAGGTTATTGGTTAGTTGCAGCACCTTTTGGTCCAAGGTGTTATTTATAGAAAAGGGCTCGTGTCCCGCTACGATATAATTGGTTCCGTTGCCATCTTGAATGGCGATTATTGGAGCAGGACTGGAAAATGGGTTTCTAAAGTCGTCAAAATAGGAATAGCCCAGCTGTAGCTTATTGGTAGCTTCATCGGACAGATTGGAATTAAGCTCTAGCTGAAAAGATTGTAAGCGATTATTTATCTCATAGCCCGAATGTTGAAATTGCAAGGTTGAAAAATTAGGACCTCTAGCAGCAATAGCCGTAGGATGTGCCGGTTTTTCCTTGGAAGCATCCAAGAAATTATAGATTAGGGCCAATCTATTGTTATCGTTCATGTTCCAATCCAACTTAAAGATTCCCTTGGTAGATTTGGCACCAAAGGTAAACCCCTCATAGCTACCGGTGTCGTATCCCAAGGTAGCCAAGGCCGATTGCACGGCTAGTAGATCGCTTTCCAATACCCGGGATTCATTAATGGCCCCCGAATTGGTATTGGGAATCCATCCATTGGTCCCTAAATCATCTCTTTGGTCCTTTTCAAAATTGGCAAAAAAGAATAGTTTATTCTCAATAATAGGCCCACCAATACTAAAACCATACTGATTTTGTTTTAAATCTGGTTTAACCACATCTTCCCCCTTTACCTTGCCACCGGTAAGATCCTGATTTCTAAAAAAGCCGTAAACGGTACCGTGAAACTCATTGGTACCACTTTTGGTCACTGCATTTACAGAGGCCCCGGTAAAACCGGATTGGGTTACATCATAGGGTGCAGTAGAAACCTGTATTTGATCTATGGCATCCAAGGAAATGGGCTGCGCATCGGTCTGTCCGCCAGGGGTTGGGGCGTCCAAGCCAAACGGGTTATTAAAAATAGCCCCATCCAACGAAAAGTTATTGTATTGATCATTGCGCCCTCCAAAGGAATTGCCACTGGCCGTAGGTTCCAAACGGGTAAAATCCGATGCCGATCTGGAAATGGTGGGAAGTCTGGTCAACTCCCTACTCCCAACACTGGTCTCGGCACCAGTCCTATCACTGCCAAAAGTACCACTTCCACGTTCGGAAACCACAACCACCTCATCCAAGGCCTGGTTGTCCGGGACCAATTTCACATCAATATTCTCCGTTTTGCCCAAGGTTAAAAATATATTGCTATCGGTCCAACTTTTAAATCCAATATAAGATATGGTAAGTTCATAAGGACCACCCACCCTAAGGTTCAACAGGTTAAACCTGCCGTCTTCATTGGTTATAGCTCCATATTTGGTACCGGTAGGGGTATGAACAGCAACCACATTGGCCCCTAACAAAGGAACATCCACATCATCCAATACCATTCCCCTGATATTAGAAGTGGTCACTTGTCCAAAAAGGGCATGTACACAGCAAAATAACGATATGATTAGAAGTAGCTTTTTCATAATACCTTTAATTTTTTAGTTAATAAAGCAGTTAGCCCTATAAAAATAGCATAAAAAAAGGCCACATTTCTGTGGCCTTTAAATAAATATGTAATAGCTATTAACTTTTAGCTTCTGCAACTACCTCAAATGGGAAATCAAAAACTACATCCCTGTGCAATCTTATTTGCGCATTGTATGGGCCTGTTCTTTTAACAGCACCACCTTGAATGGATATATATTTTTTATCCACGGATTGTCCGGCTTTTTCCAAAGCATCGGCCAAATCTATATTGGTAATTGATCCAAATAACTTGTCACCAGCCCCAGCTTTTGCAGCTATCTTGATTTCCAATTGTTTAATGGCCTCTGCTGTTTTACTAGCTGCATCAACAATTTTCTTCTCTTTATGAGCTCTTTGCTTTAAGTTTTCTGCCAAAACTTTTTTGGCCGAAGGTGTTGCCAAAGTGGCCAATCCACGAGGGATCAGGTAATTTCTACCAAAGCCGTTCTTTACATTCACCAAATCATCTTTAAAACCTAAGTTCTGTACGTCTTCCTTTAATATAAGTTCCATCGTCCGTTTCTTTTTATTTTAATAAATCGCCAACATAGGGCATTAAAGCTATATGACGTGCTCTTTTTACGGCTACAGCCACTTTTCGCTGATATTTCAAGGAAGTACCTGTAAGTCTTCTTGGAAGCAATTTACCTTGCTCATTTACCAATTTCATTAAAAAATCAGGATCTTTATAATCTACATATTTAATACCTGATTTTTTGAAACGACAATATTTCTTTTGAGTATTGGTCTCAATGTTAAGTGGGGTAAGATATCTAATTTCCCCATCTTTTTTTCCTTTAGCTTGTTGCTCTATAGATGACATACTTACGCTTTTTCTTTGTTTCTTTTAACTCTTTTTTGTGCCCATTCGATGGCGTGCTTATCTAATTTCACGGTAAGGTAACGCATC
>JBFHGV010000283.1:0-5194 GCA_041582955.1 Arenibacter sp. | reverse complement strand
GGACCTTAAATTCGGATGTAGTGGTATCTGGGAATTTGAATGATGACTTTACCCCAAATTTAAACACTATTTCAGGGAATATATTGGCCCAGCTCCTAACAAATAAAATTGACGTAAATAGTGCTCCCTTGCTATCTGAACTGGACAGTAAATTGAATTTTTTGGATTTGGAAAAATTAAACCTAAAAGACCTTCAGACTGTTTTATCCTTTGAAAATGGTATGGTGCAGGTTAAACCATTTACAGTAAGTTATCAGGATATTGCCATAAATGTGGCTGGCAGCCATACCTTTGATCAGAAATTGAGTTATACGGCCACTATAGAAGTGCCTGCCAAGTATCTGGGCAAGGACATAAATAATTTAATTGCTAGGATAGATGAAAAATCCTTGGAGAACTTAACTATTCCGGTGACCGCCAATATTGGAGGGGCATATACCAGTCCTACAGTTACGACCGACCTTACATCAGGTATAAAAAATGTAACCGCGCAGCTAGTGGAAATTGAGAAGCAGAAACTTCTTAACAAGGGCAAAGACAAGGCCAAGGATTTCATTGGAGAGCTTATTACCAAAAACCAAAAGGCCACGGATTCTACCAAAAAGGAGAATCAGGAGACTACCAAAGATGTCATAGGTGGTTTACTTGGGGGAGGAAGTAAAAAGGTAGATTCTACTGGAAAAACAGATTCTACCGGCCAAAGCAAAAAAGAGACTCAGAAAGAGGTGGCCAAGAAAATTTTGGGAGGATTGTTTGGGAAAAAACAAAAGGAAGAGACAACAAAAGAGGATAGTATTCAATAAAATATGTCGCCAATTATTATAGCGAAACTGGAATTATGGGGAGTATTTTGTATTGCCTTCCATAAAGGCTCCATGGGTTGAAAAAACTATTGTTCCCATTTTAGCCTTTGATCGTGCCAAAGCAATAGGTTGACCAATCTTCAACAAATGGCGTATTGTTATTTGTTTGTATTCTCTAATACCGTTATCAAATCCTGAGGGGTCACAAGTTGGGTTACGCGCTTACCTTGATCTTGTAAATCAACACTAGTACTATTTCCCGAGAATAGGAGATGTGCCTCACATTCAGAGATTATTTTGCTTATTCTTTCCTTTATGGAGGAGGAGGTTGTGGTGATAAAGAAAGTTAAAATATATGTTGGTTTTATTAACTCTACCATGGTATGCAAATTGTCATGCGGTACATTTTGACCTAAGTAAAACACTCTCCACCCTAGTTTTTTGGCAATAAATGAGGCTAGTAGGAGTCCAATTTCATGATTTTCCCCTTCTGTTAAAAACATTATAATTCTAGGGGCATCCTTAGGGGCTATGGGCAATAGATCTATGGCGCTGCATATTTTTTGCCTTATTAGGTTGGATACAAAATGTTCCTGTGCCGGCATAATCTTATTTATACCCCATAACACCCCCACTTTATGGAGAAATGGGTAGATAACATCCGTAAAGGTGGTGAGGATGCCATGCTTAATTATATGGGACTTGAGAACGTCGTCAAATTCCTGCTCATCTAAATTTATCATACTTATTACCAAAGCCTTAATTTCGCTTTCTTGATCAGAACTAGTCAAAACCTGGGAAACAAGCTCATGGATTTCTTCGTCCGACATTTTGTCTATAGCCGACAAACGATGTCCTTGTTCTCTTAAAATACTAATGTTCAATAGCTTTTTAAGTTGACTGTCCGTATAAAATCTGATGTTGGTTTCTGTCCTTTCTGGAACCAGAAAGTCATACCTGCTCTCCCATTTTCTTAGGGTGTGGGAACTGATCCCTGTTAGGGATACAATTTGTGCCATACTATATCTGCTCATGGTGTATGTCTAATTAATTATGCTCTAAAGTTATACAAAAATTATGTAAACCTTTAGGAGTCAAATCTATTTTTGTCCAACTTTAACATTACAAAAGTTGGACTAAATAGATTATTTCCTATATTTGTCTAACAATTAATTTAAAAACTTAGACATGGGAAAGATTGGCATTTATTTTTTAGCACTTTTTAGTACTCTGTTATTAATGGTATCATGTAATAATGATGATGATAACATTGTAATTGTTGAACCCACTTTATCTACTATAGTGGAGACGGCACAGAGTAATGATCTCTTAAGTAGCCTTGTGGCTGCTTTGACCAAGGCAGATGAGAACGAGAACTCGGATTTGATTGGCGCATTGAATGGGGAAGGTACCTTTACCGTTTTTGCACCTACCAATGCGGCTTTTTCGGCCTTATTGGCTAGTTTGGATGATTTTGACGATTTGGATGATTTTGATACCCCTGAAAAACGGGAAATTTTGGCCGACATACTCAAATATCATGTTATAGTGGGGGCGGCGGCCACTTCCAGTGACCTGTCGGACGGGGATGAATTTACTACCCTACAGGGTGAAAAAATTTCAATAAAGATTGATGCGGATGTATATGTTCAGGATGCTACGGAGGAAGATGCCAAAGTGGGTCCGGCAGATATTAGGGCCTCAAACGGAATTGTACACGTAATAGATAAGGTGTTGTTGCCGCAAGCTGTAATTGATGCCTTAACACCAGAGCCTACCCCCAACATTGTGGAACTGGCTGCGGATACGGAAATTTTGTCCTCTTTGGTGAGCGCCTTAGTGCAGGTTGATGCAGAGGCTGGTTTTGTTGCTTTGTTGCAAACTGAAGGTCCATTTACGGTATTTGCACCTACGAATCAGGCGTTTGCCGATTTATTGGATACTTTGGGTCCTGATTATACCGGCTTGGATAGTTTTGATACGGCGGAGGAACAGGCTATGCTGATCAAGATATTGAGTTATCACGTGGTGAGTGGTACAGCTGCCTATTCAACTGATTTAAGTGATGGTCAGGTAGTGCCTACGGCACTGGAAGGGGAGACGGTAACTGTGAGCCTTGATGGTGGAGTCTTCATACAGGACGATACGGATGTAAATGCCCAAGTAGACCCGGCCGATATTACCGCCAGCAATGGTGTAGTACACGTAATAGATAAGGTGATGTTGCCTCAGGAGGCATTGGACTTTTTCTTTCCTCAACCCAATATTGTAGAATTGGCTATGGCTACCGAAACCTTATCTGTTTTGGTAGACGCATTGGTTGCTGTTGATGCCGAAGCTGGATTTGTAGCCTTATTGCAGACTGAAGGTCCTTTCACGGTATTTGCGCCTACTAATCAGGCCTTCCTTGAATTGTTGGACGTTTTGGGGCCAGAGTATACAGGTTTGGATAGTTTTGATACCGCCGAAGAAAAGGCTATGCTGATCAAGATATTGAGTTATCATGTGGTGAGTGGTACAGCTGCCTATTCAACTGATTTGAGCGATGGTCAGGAAGTGCCCACGGCCCTGGAAGGGGAAACCGTGACCGTTAGTATTAATGGAGGTGTCTTTATACAGGATGATACCGATGTGGATGCTGCAGTGGGACCTGCTGATGTTGCTGCCAGTAATGGTGTAGTCCATGTAGTGGATAAAGTATTGTTGCCTCAGGAGGTACTGGACTTTTTCTTCCCTCAACCTAATATAGTAGAGTTGGCATCGGATACAGAAACCTTATCAGTGCTGGTAGAAGCATTGGTGGCGGTTGAGGCCGAGGCCGGATTTGTAGCTTTATTGCAGACAGAGGGTCCGTTTACGGTTTTTGCGCCAACCAATCAAGCATTTGTTGAATTGTTGGAAGCCTTGGGGCCAGATTATACCGGGGTAGACAGTTTTGATACCCCTGAGGAAAAAGCCTTGTTGATAAAGATATTAAGTTATCACGTGGTGAGTGGCACAGCTGCCTTTTCTACCGATTTGAGCGATGGCCAGGAAGTACCAACGGCTCTTGAAGGGGAAACCCTAACAATTAGTATAAATGAGGGAGTCTTTATTCAGGATGATACCGATGTGGATGCCCAAGTGGGGCCTGCTGATATTGCTGCCAGTAATGGAGTGGTACATGTTATAGACAAGGTATTGCTGCCGCAGGAGGTACTTGATGCCCTTGGGGGCTAATATGAAACTATTGATTGTGTTTTAATATGTTTTTTTTGGGAAACTGACGGCAACTAGTGGCCGTTGGTTTTCTCAATTTTATCCTTCTCGTTTAATTCCCTAATTGATCAACAACATATAATGAAAGCGCTTTTTGACTCCTCTAGCTTAAAATGCAGTAAATTGGTAACCCACTCCTATAGTACTTCATTCTCTTTGGGGATAAGACTATTTGGACCTAAAATTAGACCCTCAATATATGCTATCTACGGTTTTGTAAGATACGCTGATGAGATTGTGGATTCCTTTGGCGAATATGATCAGGAGATACTTCTTAACGAATTTGAACGGGATTATAAATTGGCACTGCAAAGGAAGATCAGTCTAAACCCAATTATTAACTCCTTCCAGGAAGTGGTACACAGGTATTCTCTTTATGACTATGTTGATGATTTTCTGGAACGCATGCGTTATGATTTGAAGGTGTCCGATTATAGAACCAAAGAGGCCTACGAAAATTATATATATGGTTCGGCAGATGTGGTAGGATTAATGTGCCTGCGCGTATTTGTGGATAATGATGAGGAAAAATTCAATGCCCTAAAGCCTTCAGCGACCAGTTTGGGTTCGGCATTTCAAAAAGTAAACTTTCGAAGGGATATGAAGCAGGATTTTGACACTTTGGGCAGATCGTATTTTCCCAATGTGTACAAAAACGAATTAACAAAGGAAGTGAGGAATGAGATAGTAAAGGAGATTGAAGAAGATTTTTTAAAGGCCTATAAGGGGTTGGTGCAATTGCCTATAGAAAGTAGGCTAGGGGTCTATATAGCTTATAAATATTACCTAAACCTGCTGAAGAAGCTTAAGAAGTGCAGACCGGAAAATATACTTCAAGGAAGAATACGAATTTCCAATCCTATGAATATCCTAATACTGGCAAAAGGATATCTGAGGTTTAAGCTCAACGCTTTTTAGACATTAACGTCAAAAATGAGCCTCCCTTAACTATTTCAGTCGTTTTGGATGCCACTCTTATAGGCCTCTAAAGCTCTTTCCCTAGCCATTTTGTGGTCTACCATTGGATCTGGGTATTCAAATGAATCAAACTCTGGGATCCATTTTCTTACATATTGGAAGTCTTTGTCAAATTTTTTGAGCTGGGAGTGTGGGTTGAAGATTCGGAAATAAGG
>JBFHGV010000282.1:0-5201 GCA_041582955.1 Arenibacter sp. | reverse complement strand
GCTATGTAATAGCCAGACGATTGGAAGCGCCAGAGAAATTTGCCCCAGAACTATTTATGCATGGAGTAGTGGATATAGAAAATTTAGTCGACAGTCGTTGCATTGTAGATTTAAAATTGCAGCCCAATATCACGTATTATGAGCGTATACAGTTAGAAATAGGGGTAAAGAACTTTACCGCCTACCCTGCCCAGATAATCTATATTACTGAATTGGTCGGGGAAGAATCGATCAAATGGAACTTGTCCAATTCTATTATTGAAAAGGCAAATACGCTCACCTTTGAACATTTGATCCATACCACCTTGGAAACAAATATTATGGATGCCCAGCTTTGTAAATCAATGCTCGAGGGCGGTGGTATTACAGGAATGTACAAAAAGAAACTAGAGGCCGATGTAGAGGTTAGTACCCAGATGGTGGTTACTTTGGATAATATTGCCCAGCCATGGTCTGCTGAGGGCATACGAATTGATCTTAATGCAGGCAATTTATCTATAATAAACGAGCTGGAAAGTAGCGCATATGTTGATCGCTTGGTGAGACTTGGCCAAGGGGGGGCAGAGGAAATCCCAGTTCAACAACATATTGCCTCGGGGGCAACATTTGTCTTAGGGGATAATTACGAATATCAAGATTATATTCCAATATTTTCAGTAGAAACGGACCAACAGGCGCTATCGGAAAACTACTCCTATATGGAAGATCTTTTTCAACAAATAATCTGTTTTGATCTGTTCAGTAGTGCGGAAAATGGGGACTTACTGGAAGTCAATGTTGGTGTCCAAGACCAACCCCCTTATGCAAAACTCGATTTTACAGATGGGTCAAAGGAACAAGAATCGGTCCTGCTTATACCTATCAGTGAAATTGTTCAAAGTGTTCACTTCGGGTTCTTTATAAGGTACAAGGCTCCCAACGGCGCTATTTATGAGTCGGGCTGGAATCATCACAATTTCAGTGCATTGGGAAATATAATAAATATAACAAGTAGTTCAATAACTTAATAATAAATATTATGGCACGAGCAATTTCATTACACATCGGATTAAATGAAGTAGACCCCGCGGTATACGGGTCAAAACTTCCGCTTTCGGGTTGCGTTAACGACGCAAACGATTTATCGAAAATAGCTGAAAAACAAGGGTACAGCCCCACTATACTTTTAAATAATCAGGCCACAGCGGCCAACATAATAGAGCAGATAAGTCAAAACGCCCAAACCTTGCAGAACGGAGATATTTTTTTACTGACCTACTCTGGTCACGGATCTTCCATCCCGGATTCAACGGGGGATGAAGCAGATGGTCAAGATGAATCTTGGGTTTTTTATGACCGCCAATTTTTAGATGATGAACTGTATAACCTATGGCTCAATTTTAGAGAAGGGGTACGGGTTTTTGTTTTGTCCGATAGCTGTAATAGTGGGACTATGCTAAAGAGTATGGTTCAAAGTCAAAAATTTAAAAAAACAAAATCATCCTTTAGTACGATCGTTAAAAACTTTGACAAAGATGTGTTTTCAACGGCAAGTACAAAATCAGCCTCCAGCAAGAAAATAAAACTTCTGCCGGCAAGCACAAGTTATAAGAACTATACCGAGAACTTGGATCGCTATAGAGAAATACAGAATATGCTTAGAGGCGTTAAATCCAACGACCCTGCGGCGTCCATTATACTTATATCAGGATGTCAAGATCATGAATTTAGCTATGATTATGGTACCAATGGATTGTTTACCAGTAAGATAAAGGAAACATGGAATAGTGGAAGCTTTAATGGAACACATAACAGATTTCATAGCGATGTGGCCCAAAAGGTAAACTCAAGCCAGGCAGATCAAAACCCAAATTTTATGACCCTTGGAAAGAACATTTCCGTTTTTTCACAAAACAAACCGTTTATAGTGAATGCTCCCGGTTGGCCCATATCAGTGACTAGTGGAGGAACCGGTACTACGACTGGGGGGTCCACTACCGATGTTACATCTGGGACTACGACCACCAATCAGCAACCTTCGGTCAATGCCCCTGCAAGTTGGAACATAAATGATGGCCAACCTGTCATTGATATTGTAAAGGGAAGCAATAATTATTACTATATAGAAATAGTAAATAACGAGCAATTATTTGACTATACATATTGGAGTGACCATGGAAATGCCCAGAATAGTTTCTTTTCCTGGAATGATAGCAGTGTAAGCAATAGGTTAACAAGTGAACGGTTTACAATACCGGTTCATGCATGGAATCAATTGAAAAATTCCGAAGGACTATATATAAGAATTGGCACCACATCGAGCAGTAATGAAACTGAATGGGAAAATCATATGGTCTCTGAAAGTGCCATGTCCGGTTCGGGGCAGCACGCACCTTTCATGCATTTAATAGGTACTACTGTTGATGTTGATAATGGCCCAGTACCCAATGCCGGAATAACTGCCCCGCATGATGGAGAGGAAGAATCCGAGGGTTATACCCAGATCTCTGACTCCGTAGGCCACCAAGGCGGGAATAAATACAACGATGTATTATTGGTACAAGCTAAATTGAACCTAGTCCCCATTTCGGAAGGTGGGCCCACTACACCCTTGGTAGAAGATGGACTTTATGGGTCAAAAACCCGAAACGCCATTACTAGATTTCAAAGGGAGCAAAACCTAACTTCATCCGGTAAAATTGAACCAGGGGATTCTACTTTTATTTTGTTGGTGCTAAAAAGCGGTTCGGTTCGCATCTACGCTTAAAACGTATATAATATGCCGCTTTGGATGGAAGAAATTTTAAATGTTTCAAATTAAAAAACAAACCCTGTAAATTAAATGATTACAGGGTTTTTGGTGTAAAATGATGTCATTTCAGTGGATTCGGAGGGACCAGAACCTACCGCTGTAACGCCTTGTGTACAGGGGTTTGTGGGAGTTAAGTGTTTTATGCTCACCGAATAGGTGACTAAAATAATTCCTTCAAAGAATTATTTTAGTTGGAGCGTTGATTATCCTTTCTATCTGTAAAAGGGTACATTTGTATCCTTGGGGGTTGTATTTTCGGGTGGGATGATCAACAATTAACCTATAGATAATATTGTTAACAACTACATAACCTTTTTCCTAACACTCAAAAAGATCGACTTAAAACATCAAATACATTATATATCAACCTGCTTTTTAGGCAATGGCTAAGGAGCCAGATAAGGAAGTTCTACTTTTGAATGAAGTCCACAAAAAACGGTCATTTGTTGAGGGGAACTATTTAGATTATTTTAAATTAAATTCAGGTGTAATCTAATTGAGTACGTCTCATGAGTGGCAATTTGGGACTAAGAATGTCCTTAATTTACACTCTCATAATAGTTTACTTTCAAACTTTATCAGTATTGTTCCTTTCTAAAGCCTTGGGCAAACCTTAACTTTTTCTTAAATTATCTAATCAGAGGTTTTAAAATTGAAATCATAAACTTTACCCTCAAAATTTTGGATTATGGGTAGTTTGGATTTATCCGAAGAGCTTCTGTTTAAGGAAATCAAGATAGGAAACAGAAAAGCCTTTAGTGCTCTTTTCAATTCCCAATGGGATAAATTATATCAGGCTGCATATAAAATATTACTTAGCGACGATTTGGCACAAGACGCCGTGCAGGAGGTTTTCTTTGATCTTTGGTCCAGAAGATCGAAACTTGAAATAAACAATATTTCAGGATTTTTGTACAAGGCAGTGCGATACCAATCCTTGAAGCAGCTGAGAAAAAATAAACCCTTGCAGATTCATGAAGATAGGTTTCAGGAAATCTTGGACAATTCCACCGTGGAGCAACTGGATTTTCAGGAACTAAGGAAGAAATTAGACGAAAAGTTGGAAACCTTATCGGACAAACAAAGACAGATTTTTGAGATGAGCCGGTTCCAAAATCTTTCCAATAATGAGATTGCCAAAGAATTAAGCCTTTCTCAAAGAACTGTAGAGTGGTATTTGTATAAGGTCTTGAAAGAGTTGAAAGCTGCTCTGTCTTTGCTACTTTTTATTTTGGTATTATACTTTGCTCTTTAAGGCTTCAGTATACCTAAACTTCGGTTATAATTTTGTTGATTTTTTATTTGTTTCATATAGGGTAGGCACTTTGCTATGGTTTTTGGCTTTAGCAAGAGGTAGTACTGTTTTGTATGTGCCAATATAATGTTAATTAAAGGTTAGCTATGTTATCTATAGGTTAATTCAATTCTTGTGCTCCAGTAAACGTATGTTCAGAAGGTACGTATAGATAAAAGGACCACTATGGAAAGCTCAAAACTTAACGAATTGCTTATTAAATATGGGAAAGGTACATGCACAGATAGGGAGTTGATGCTTTTGTACCGCTTTTTTGATTCCTATCAGGACGAGGCCGACATATGGGATGCGAAAGGTTCTGTAGATAAGGAGAGGGTACGTAGAGAATTGGAGAAAAGGGTTAAGAGAAAAATCCTTGCCGAGGAAGCTAAGCAAAAGCCAAGGTTAGGGTACCTCGTGAAAATTGCAGCAGCGGTTATCCTATTGTTCACTATTGGATTTGTGGCAAGAATGGCACTTTCAGAAGAGAATACAATAGTAGAATATGAGCGCATTGTTTCAAGTAATAAGGGGGTCAAGGAGGTTAATTTGAGTGATGGATCCACAGTATGGCTTAATAGGAATAGTGAGCTTAGGGTGCCCAAAACTTTTTCAAATGCAAAATCAAGGGAGGTAGTCTTATATGGGGAAGCCTTTTTTGAAGTGGCCAAAAATAAGGAGAGACCCTTTGTGGTTAGCACCAATCATATTAAAACCAAGGTTTTGGGAACCCGTTTCAATATTAGGGAGGACAATGGATCATCCGAGGTTGCATTAGTGGACGGTAGTGTGGAGGTCAAGTCGTTTTCAGAACAAGTTCGGTTAAAACCAATGGAAAAGGCAATATACCAAAATGGGGAGCCCAATATAACGGTAATAGAAATGGATAAGGAACTAGAGCTTGCCTGGATGACCAATGTTTTTGAATTTGAACAAACAGAACTTTCCAGGGTTGCCATAGTGCTGGGACGCCGCTTTCATAAAAAGATAAAATTCGACGGGCCGGAGTTGATGAAAAGAAAGGTTACAGGCTACTACAAAGATGAAAGTCTCAACACTATTCTGTATTCAATAACTCATGCCGGAAACCTGGGTTATAAGGTCGTTGACGAGCAG
>JBFHGV010000281.1:0-5223 GCA_041582955.1 Arenibacter sp. | reverse complement strand
TTAAAAACAAAAAAAAAAAAACACGGCAGCAGGGTAAGTCCGATTCCTATGAAATAGAAATTGTAGATAAAAACGGAACTGTAAAACATTGGTTGGTCAGTGGCGCACCAAGATATGATGAAGCTGGTTCTGTGGTGGGGTCAATAGGCATACACCTGGATATTACACAGCAGAAACACCTGCAACTTCAAAAGGAAAAATTACTTCGCGAGTTGGAAACCAGTAATAGGGGGCTTCAGGAATATGCCCATATTGTCTCGCATGATCTAAAATCGCCCTTGCGTAGTATCAGCGCCCTAGCCAGTTGGATGAAGGAAGATTACCAAGAAGTGTTGGATGGCAATGGCCTAAACCAGCTCCAGATGATGCAGGAGAAAATAGAAGGCATGGACAAACTGATTGATGGTATATTAAACTATTCCAGTATAAACAGTGATAACCTAAAAACGGAACGGGTAGACCTAAACACCGTAATACAAGAGATACGTGAAATTATCTTTATTCCAGAACATGTTAAGGTTGTAATAATGAATACCCTTCCAATTCTGGAAACCGATAAGACCAAAATGCACCAGTTATTTCAGAATCTAATAGGTAATGCTGTAATGCACATTACCCAAACAGAAGGACTGGTTAAGGTAAGTAGCACTGAGACCTCAACGCATTGGCAATTTAGCATAGAAGATAACGGAATTGGCATCCCAAAGGAATACCATGAAAAAATATTCAAAATATTCCAGTCTATTGGCGATGGGGAGCGTTCTACCGGAATAGGACTTTCTATTGTAAAAAAAATAGTAGATTTATACGAAGGGGACATATGGTTGAAATCTGAAAAAGATAAGGGCACTGCCTTCTTTTTTACTTTAAAGAAAACAACATGACAGAAACACCTAATCTAAACTATATCAAGGAACTGTCTGGAACGGATATTGAATTTGAAAAAAAATTCATTACTATAATAAAACAGGAATTTCCGGAGGAATTGCAAACCTACTGCCATCATATTGAACAAAATCAATGGGATATGGCCGCCGAAATAGTGCATAAACTAAAGCATAAATTTAATATCCTTGGTATGGAGCAAGCTTATGGTGTTGCAGTTGTCTACGAGGAAAATTTAAGAAAGGGGGATACAGCCCTGGATAAGGACTTCAGGAAAATTCTAAACAATATCACCAAATACCTTAGAACCATTTAAATATGAACTGTATTATTATAGACGATGAATTAACGGCAAGGGCCATTGTATCACAGTTGTGCTCCAACATCCCCGAATTGGATGTAATTGCCGAATTTGACAACGCTATAGATGCTATTAAATTCTTAAACCAAGAGTCTATAGATGTAGTTTTCCTTGATATTCATATGCCAGGTTTTTCAGGTGTCGATTTTGTACAGACCCTAAAAAATTCTCCTAAAATTGTATTGACCACCTCCGACACCAATTTCGCCATAGAGGCCTATGAATATGAGTCTATCGTAGACTATCTGGTAAAGCCCATTACCTTGGAGCGATTTGAGAAATCGATTCGAAAAATAAAAAACTCCACTCCTTCAAATAACCATCCCCTCCCCCAGGAAGAGGGCAGCACCACAAATGGTGAGGATCTGTACATCAATATTGATAGACGACTGATTAAATTGAAATTCAATGAGATTATGGTTATTGAGGCCAAAGGCGATTATATTGATATCAAAACTGAAAAAGAAACCTATCACGTACACACCACCCTTAAGAAAATAAAGGAAAAACTTCCTGAAAAAATTTTTCTTCAAATACATCGGTCGTACATTATAAATTTCAATAAGATCATAGATATAGAAGACAATAGTGTTTTAATAGGCAAGAACGTTATCCCCATCAGTCGCTCCAACAGACCAGAATTAATGAGGCGGTTAAACCTTCTATAAAGACACCTCTCTAAGACCTTCAGGATTATGGCAAGCTTTAAGGCATTTTTAATTGGATTGAATTGCTTGCTCTAGTTTGGCGAAGAATACCGGTTTTTGGGTCAAGGACCATTTTAATTTAAAGCCAATTTCTGTAAATTCAAATCCAGCGGCCGTGGCAGATGCTATATTGCTATATTTCCCATAAATACTTCCACTAAGACGTTTGCCAAATTGGTGCTGTACGGCAGCTTCAGCCCTGAAAATTGCGGTTTGGCGATCGTTTTCCACCTTTTGGATTCCGGTAGCTATACTGCCCATATAATTGGTGTGTGTTGATATCTTTCCCCTAACATCCCCAAAAACCTCAGCGGCCTGGTATTTTTCAGGACTAAAATATACGGAAGGCACTTGCTCCCCAAAAGTTATATACTGATAATTAAGACCAAACTTAAGTGCCGGTTTTTGTAAGACCGTATAGTACAAAGAGGTAAACAAGAGGTTACGGCTATTGTTATCGGTCTGCTGGGTATGCATCAATTGCGTATACCAGCCTAGGTTTACATTGGTACCTAGGTTGTAATTTAATCCATAATGGTTCATTATAATTTCCCGCTCTATTAGATCTGCGTTAAAATTCTGAACCTCACGTTGGTACCCCAATTCCAAATGCTGTAGTTTAAAAGGTTTTAGTTTCAATTTGGCATGTAGTACAGGTTGCACATAGGCAGTTTCCATAAACTTACTGTTATTAAACCCCAAAACCGTGGTTACAACCACGTTGGGCGCCAATTTGTATCCCAAACCCGCCAACACAACATGGGATTCTGCCTTGTTTAGGGTAAGCGTATTCTCTGTAGTCCGGTACTGGTAACTTAAGGTGGTTTTAAACTTGGTAGAAAAAGGCAACAAGGCATTTATGGTATTGAAAAAAGCTACATTATTTCCGTTGTCAAAGGTGTAGGCCGCATGCTCTTCTACACTGGGAGTATAAAGTCCGTTTACTTTTTCAATAAAACCCTGTGCATCTTTTTGGTTCCTGAAAATTTTTAGGGTCTGGAAAGCAGCCTTATAAGCGGGGACGACCCGATCTGAAGCAAAAAGAGCATTGGCCTTTCCTAAGTTTCCGTCAAATGAAATACTGTCATTGGAGAGTATGGTGTCATAGCTGGATAAACTTGCCCTAAAATCCCCGGTATACATCCCCAAAGTAGCATTCAATGCCTGCACCCAATTAGCATTTGGATGTTTCTCTTGCAAACTATCTATTCCCTTTCTGGCTTTCTTAAACTTTCTGTTCCATATCAAGGCTTGGACATAGCGGTCATAAGTCTGCTGACGTAATAGTATATCACCCAGGGAGTGGACCTTTTCCTTGGCCTCCAAGGCCATTTCTAAGGCTTTCCTTTCATTCCCCCCTATATGTTCTGCAAGTGCAATCCCATTTTTAGCGGTGATCGAATCTTTGGAAGAGGAGGCATATCGCCAATAGATACGCTTGGCGCTATCCACCTCTTTGGTTATCAAATGTATATTGGCCAAATTCAACAATGCTTCCCTGTCCTCAGGAAAATCCTGAAAAATCTCCTGAATCAGTTGTTTTCCGCCGTCATAATTTTGGGCATTTACATACTCATTGGCATAGCCCAACTTTATATATTTTCTGGAAACTTTGGCACCTGCATTATCCGGTTGCAGTGCAATGGCCTTATTTACCCAATACAATGCAGATTTATATTCCTTTAGATTGCTTAAGGTATTGGCATACCCTAACAAAGCCCCAAACTCCTCGGGATAATCGGCAACCAATTTTTTATACAACGGTTTGGCCTCCTCATACTTTCCTGCCCATAAAAAGGATTCATTATAATTAATGGTCACTTCATAGTCATTGGGGTATTTCTGGACCAAATTGGCAAAAAGGGCATTGGCCTTTCCCGGCGCCCCGTTTAAACCAACTGCCCTTCCAAAACAGATCTGTGCCGTCTTATTGGTAGCATCCAATTTTAGATAGGAGTCGAAAAAAACCTCGGCATCCGAAAAATTTCCATTTTCCAATAATTCAAATCCCTGCTTCATAGATTGTTGGGCCTGAACTGTATATGACAACAAGAAAAATAATGCAATTAATTTATAAGTTTTCATAGGTTAAGTTTTCCGGATCTATGGTGGCTATTTGGTTCGCCTTAAATCCTATTTATTAAGCTTATGTAAAGCTACGGCCTACTTCATTTTACCGGAAGTGCAATACTTACCATTCGTCTACAGCAAACGACGATCCGTCTATAGCCGTCATTTTTAAATGGCAATTGTGTAGATATTTGCCTTGAAACAACACGGTTTATTTGTCTTAAAAACCACAGATGAATACAACCTAACTCAATAGTTAAAACCTATGACCTTAACCAATATATTTATCAAAAAAATTTCCCCCGCACAGTTGTTTATGGGTAGTGCACTCCTAGTTAATGGGGGCAACTACCTGTACAACTTAGCATTGGGAAGAATATTGGGCCCTGAGGCCTTTGCCGAGGCAGCACTGCTCATTACCCTTCTATTGGTGCTTTCATTTGTTGGAATGACCTTTCAACTGGTAACCGCTAAGTTTGCCGTTTTATTTTCGGAAGAGGATTACGCCCATTTTCAAAATACCATCTACTCTTATGCCCTTGCCTTTGGTCTGGCCATTGGGATAATGGTTGTCTACTTTGCCCCAGAACTTCAATCTTTGTTTCAGACCCAAAATTCCTGGATGTTCACCATCTTTGGTATTGGTATCCCCATTTACTTTCTTATGAGCGTTAACCGTGGTAAATTCCAGGGGTTCCAAGATTTTGGAAGATTGTCTTTTACCTACCAAACCGAAATGTGGAGCAGATTGGTCCTTACGGTTTTATTGTTGGCGCTCCTCCCTTTTGAACCTTCTATTTTAGTTGCCCTGGGAATTGGAATTTCCTTTCTTTTTGGATTGATTCCTATTGATATGAAAGGGGTGAGGATTTTCGCAAAAAATAAACTCTCAAACGATAAGTCGAAAAAAGTGTTACAATTTATAGGGCTTACCGCTGGTTATGAACTAACACAAATTATAATAAATAACAGCGACATTCTTTTGGTTAAGCATTATTTTGAAGCTTTGGATGCCGGCTTATATGCCTCATTGGCTTTGATTGGAAGGGTAGTCTATTTTGTAGCTTGGATGTTTGTTATGCTTTTACTACCTAAAGTAGTGCAAAGACATAAGGATGGGGAACCTACGGTACCAGTACTTTCAAAATACATAGGGTTAATTGGACTATTGTCATTGGGAATTGTAATGGCCTGCTATCT
>JBFHGV010000280.1:0-5224 GCA_041582955.1 Arenibacter sp. | reverse complement strand
CTACCAAAAAGGTTTAAAGGAGGCCCTACCGCTGCTTAATCAACGGGGGTGAGCCTCTCCTGTACTACAGCGGTCATATAGGTCACTTCCTGGAGCGCTATTTTGGTAAAATCAAAAAAGCTAAGACAACGGTCCAAGTTTTGATTTTCGTAAGATACCTTGTAATAGATATTGTTGTTCAGGAAGTCGGTTAAGGCCCTTAATCCGTGTATAAAAGGCATAAATACTGCCCCCCAAGCCAAAAGGTCTATTTCTTCCTTGGTCAAAAAGGAACCATTGCTTTCCAGACCATCAACAAAGGCCTCGAACAAAGGTCTTTCAAAAGTGATCTTTTTGTGGTCTTGCTCGTCTTCAGCGGCAGTATTGGCTACCGTTCTAATGGCATCCCCAAAATCAAAATAGAAATACCCCTTCATTATAGTGTCCAGGTCAATCAAGCAAAGTGCTTGGCTACTGTCTTTGGAGAAAAGGATATTGTTTAATTTGGTGTCGTTATGGCATACCCGTACCGGCAATACTGCATTGCTGAGTATTTTTAGTTTCTCCAAGGTTTCCTTGGCAAAATCAATGGCCGTTTCGGAGGTTTTCAATTTTTCTTCGGAGGCTGATAATAGGGATTCCTCAAATTGATTTTTCCGTAGGGATAAATCGTGAAATTGAGGTATGGTATCTACATAATTCTCCAAAGCGGCATTTGCCAACAGTTGATGAAATTTCCCTACTACCTTCCCTGCTTGGAATGCCATCTCCGTATCCTGAGCATTGTCATAGGCCGTGGTGTTGTTAATGTAGGTCATTAACCGCCAATAACCATTACCATCCAGTTTGTAATAGGACTTGTTGGCATTGGTTTTTAATAACTCTATAGGAGTATATTCTGGGTCTTGCAAATACTCAAAGGCGTTCTCAATATTGCCCATTAAACCTTCAACGTCCATAAAAACGTTGTGGTTTACGCGCTGAAGAATATACAAAGGTGTATTATTGTCCAATACCAAGTAGGTATCGTTGATATAACCCTGGTTTATTCCTTGGAATTGATATGACTTCTTTTCTATTTGAAAGTTTTGCAGTAGTGCATTGAGTTCAACGTTTTTATCCTCGGTCATAAACTAGCAGTTCTAAACATTATCCCAAAGTGGGGAAGGGTATTCACCATTGTCTGTCATTCGCTGTAGTTCGGAAACCGCAACATCCTTGTCGCTGGCATAGGTTACACCAAACCACTGGCTTTCGGAAGGGATAACATCCACGTCTATTAAATTCTCGGCAATCATTTCCTTAATGGCAAAAGGCAGGTATATTTCACCTTTTGGGATGTTATTTTCGTCACTAATAAATTCCTTTAGGTATTCTGTGATAAACGGGAAGATGGTAGGTTGGCAGACCCAAAAATTCATACTCACCAATTCCTCGCCACTAAATTCCGTGCCCGAATCCAAGTCGGTTATAGTATCTGCTTGCTTTTCTATCTTGGTATGCTCGTTAATAGAGGTCAATTTTCCGTTTTCCGACTTACATACTCCCCTAGAAACGGAACCGTGCTCGGATAAAGTGTTTTTTAGGGTATAGGCAATGAGTCCAAATGTAGGTTGGTCGCCATTGTTCCTGATAAAATTAGCAGCGCTTTCAAAAGCATTTTTGCCGTAATAATCGTCGGCATTAATAATGGCAAATGCGTTTTTAATTACGTTTCTGGCCGTCCAAACAGCATGTGCAGTACCCCAGGGTTTTACTCTTTCCCCGTTAAAACTTACGCCCTCTGGCAGATCGTTTATTTCCTGGGCCAAAACGTCCAATTTAACGTTTTTAGGCAATCTGCTGGATAAATGTTCCTTTAGGAATTCTACATTATCTTTCTTGGTAATGGCAACAATATGGTCAAAACCATTTTTTAGGGCATCGTAAATACTAAATTCCATTAGGAATTCCTCTTTAGGACCCAAATCATCAAATTGTTTAAGCTTTCCATATCGGCTTCCGCTTCCGGCTGCCATTAAAAGTAATGTCATAATCGGTAGTTTTTAGGTTTACAAAAATATAGTTTTTATCATAAAAGCATTGGTATAAGGTGTTATTTAATTTTAAAGTTTGTTTAGGTATTTTTTTTGCGGAATAGGTAGTTTCCAATTCTTTGAACGGAAGTTGAACAGAAGAACTACGCAGGGGGGTATATGGTATAATAGATGCCGTAAAGAATAGATGGCAATTTAAAACCTGACATGTGTCATATTTTAAGAAGGTACCCCATGGTATTTTTGTAGCAATCTAAAATTTATCCTTTTATGACCAACTTGGTTCAAAAATACAATATTCCCGGCCCCAGATATACAAGTTACCCTACAGTTCCGTATTGGAACCCACAGACTTTTTCGGGAAAGCAGTGGAAAGCCACTCTTGTAGAAAGTTTTAAGGCAAGTAATGATACGGAGGGAATTAGCCTGTATATACATTTGCCGTTTTGTGAGAGCTTGTGTACATTCTGCGGCTGTCATAAAAGAATTACCAAGAGACACCAGGTAGAGAATCCGTATATCAGCAACCTGCTAAAGGAATGGAAACTGTATTGTGATTTGTTTGGCGCCAAACCTAAGGTGAAGGAATTGCATTTGGGCGGAGGGACACCTACTTTTTTTTCTCCGGAGAATTTAACCCGACTCATAAACGGTATTTTTAAAACTGCCATTAGGGCAGAGCACTATGAGTTTAGCTTTGAGGGCCACCCCAACAATACTACAAAAGAACATCTGCAGGCACTCTATGACGTTGGGTTTAGACGGGTTAGTTACGGGGTTCAGGACTACAATAAAAAGGTTCAGTTGGCCATTCACAGGCTACAGCCCTTTGAAAATGTAAAAAATGTTACCCAATGGGCACGGGAGATTGGATATACCTCCGTAGGTCATGATATTATTTTTGGATTGCCTTTCCAGACTTTGGAGGATGTGTCCCAGACTATTTTAAAGACCAAGGAATTAATGCCAGACCGACTCGCATTTTATAGCTATGCCCATGTTCCCTGGTTAAAGGGCAACGGTCAAAGGGGGTATAAGGATTCTGATTTGCCCACGGCAGCGGATAAGCGAAGACAATATGAGATGGGTAAGGAGTTATTGGGGGAAGTGGGGTATTCGGAAATAGGAATGGATCATTTTTCACTTAGGACAGATTCACTTTATAAAGCCATGGAAAGTGCTAGTCTACATCGGAATTTTATGGGGTATACAGCTTCCAAGACTCAAGTAATGGTAGGTTTGGGAGTATCCAGTATAAGTGATAGTTGGAATAGTTTTGCCCAGAACGTAAAAAGCTTGGAAGAATATGCCCATTTAATAGAGAATAGTATTATCCCTATCTATAGAGGACATATTCTAACGGAAGAAGATAAGAATATACGACGGCATATCTTAAATTTAATGTGCCAGTTTAAAACGAGCTGGCAGCGTGAAAACGAAAGGTTTGAAGAATTGGATGAAGTAAAGGAAAAACTATTTGAGATGGAAATGGACGGGTTGGTAGAAATAGGTCCCAACAGTATTTCTGTAACTAAAAAAGGAAGACCCTTTGTTCGTAATGTTTGCATGGCATTTGATTTGTATCTTCATCGCAAAGCCCCTGGTACCAGACTCTTTTCCATGACCATTTAAGGATGTTTTAGGTCTGCGTTCTTGGGTATGGCAATACTGGTAACAGTTCTTATTGGTTTTCCATGCCCTGCATAAATATAAACCCTTAAAATTTATAAGATGAAAAAAATTATTGTACCTGTAGATTTCTCGGAGCAATCCGAAATAGCACTAAAAACTGCGGCTTCTATTGCCAAAAAATACAACTCCGATATTTTTGTGTTGCATATGTTGGAATTGTCGGAGGCTCTAATCTCCGCCAATGAACAGGTCCACTATGAACAGGCCGTTTTCATGATAAAATTGGCCGAAAAGCGGTTTACGGAATTTTTGGATAAACCCTACTTAAAAGGTATCAACGTTAGTCCTATAGTAAAGCACCATAAGGTGTTTAGTGAGGTCAATGCCCTTGTGGAAAAGCACAATGCCGACCTGATTGTAATGGGGTCTCATGGGACAGATGGTATTAAAGAAATATTTGTAGGTTCCAATGCCGAAAAAATGGTGAGGAACGCCAATGTGCCCGTCTTGGTCATAAAGGATGAGATTCCAGGTTTTGAAGTGCAAAGATTTATTTTTGCCTGTGATTTTAAGGAAGAAAATCTGCAAGCATTCCAAAGGGCCAAGGGTATGGCAGAAAAGCTCGATGCTGAACTAATATTGGTATATGTAAATACCCCTGGGGATAATTTTTTGAGCACTGCGGATGCCTTTAAGAGAATAAATAAGTTCTTGCACCTAGCAAAAGCCAGTTTGGAAGTGGAGATTTTTAACGACTACAGTGTGGAACAGGGAATCATAAGCTTTGGAGAGAGTAGGAATGCCGATTTAATTGGTTTGCCCACCCATGGTAGAAAGGGCCTTACTCATTTTTTAATGGGCAGTATAGGGGAAGATGTGGCCAATCATTCCAAAATACCTGTAATTACTTTTAAGATATAAGGTTTTTGCCCATTGGTTACTTTTGAATTCTTGGACTTAAATGGCTATATTTAGGTGCAGTGCATTGTATTTATTGTGCTGTTGTCCAAAAAAAATCAATATGAAATGGAACGTTGGCCTTGTTTTGTCCATAATTTTTCTTTCCCATACCCTAGTGGCACAAGAAGACATGCTGCTAAAGGATTATGACCCCGTATCCATTTATAATATTCCCAAGACTAAAATTGCAAAAGCAAAATACCCGGTTGTGGATTTTCATTCACATCCCTACCCAAAGTCGGATCAGGAATTGGAGGAATGGGTAAGGACCATGGATAAATTTGGGATAAGCAAGACCGTAATTCTTACCTATAGTACCGGAAAGGCTTTTGATAGTATTGTTGAGGTATATTCCAAGTATGGTGATCGTTTTGAACTGTGGTGTGGTTTGGATTTTACAGGATACGATGAGCCAAATTGGGGGAAGAGGGCCGTAAAGGAATTGGAAAGATGTTATAATATGGGGGCCAAGGGGGTTGGTGAATTGGGCGACAAAGGATTGGGCTTTGCCTATTCCAAGCCTGTCCCCGCACCAGGAATGCATGCCGATGACCCCAGGATGGCACAAGTTTGGGAGAAATGCGGACAATTGGGGATGCCGGTGAGTATTCATGTGG
>JBFHGV010000279.1:0-5246 GCA_041582955.1 Arenibacter sp. | reverse complement strand
TAATTCAAAAAATGAAGGATATAGAAGGGGTTGCCCAAGTAGAGCTGAGCGAGAATCACTTTGTACTGGAATCCAAAAAAGACGTCTCCGCAGAACTGTCCAGACTGGTGGTGCAATCTGGATACGGTCTTAATTACCTCAGCAGAAAGGAATATGGGCTGGACGACATATATCATCAATATTTTCAAGAAGAAGTAGCACATGAAAAATAAAGCAATTAGAATAGGGATATCTAAATTAAACACGTTAAAACTTCCGGATTGGACCTCAAAGTTGAAGGCTTTTGTGCGGGCAGATAACAAGACCGGAAACCCTGCAGGTACTTTTCCTTGGGGCCCGTTCAAGGCGATGGTGCAAAAGGAAATTTCTGACCATATCAGAAACTGGCGTTTTATAATTTTATTCGCCATTATTGCACTTGCCTGTTTGGGAACATTATTTGTCACCTTGTCCGATGGAATGAAAACCTTTGCCACCGATAGTTCGGGAAATAGTTTTTTCTTTTTAAATTTATTTACCAAATCCGATGGTACCCTGCCACCCTTTTTCGGGTTTGTGGGCTTCCTTGGTCCCTTGTTCGGTATTAGTTTGGGCTTTGATGCCATTAGTTCGGAACAGCAAAGGGGAACCCTGAGTAGGGTTATGGCGCAACCCATCCCTAGGGATAGCATACTCAATGCCAAATTTTTGGCCGGTATACTAGTGATCGGAGCCATGCTTTTTAGCCTGAGTTTCCTGGTCATGGGCGCCGGACTGATAGCTATCGGAATACCTCCCACGGCGGAGGAATTTATGCGCATTATGGTGTATACCCTACTGAGTATCGTCTATGTGTCTTTTTGGTTAAACCTTTCCATATTTTTCTCCGTCCGCTTTAGACAGTCGGCCACTTCTGCTTTGTTGGGGATAGCGGTATGGCTATTTTTTACCATTTTTTATCCCTTGATCGCCAACCTGATCATTAAGGGCTACGAGCCCTCAAAATTTGCTTCGTCCAGGGCTGTATATTTTTATGAAAAGTTGAAGTTTTATTTGGTGCAAATTATGCCCAATGAGCTGTTTGATGAGATTACCTCGGCCATTTTGGTCCCTTCGGTGCGCAGCCTGGGGCCGCTCACCATGGAGCAGTTGCAGGGGGCCATCCCCAGTTCCCTGCCATTGGGGCAGAGCATTATGTTGGTTTGGCCACAGTTCACCGGTTTATTGTCCCTTACGCTGCTTTGTTTTCTGCTTTCCTATGTAGTTTTTATGAAGCGCGAGATACGCTCTAGGGGATAGCGAATTTTATGTAATTGGGTTGCGGGGCTATTTTTTTTCCTCTAAACGGAAGACTTTAAAATTATCCACGGTCATATGGTTGTTTACGGTACGTAGACCAAAGTAACCACTGGTATAGGGCTCTGGATCATAAAAATTGATAATACATTGGCCATCGCGGTAATATTGAATAATGTGGTTATACGCTATGATCTTTATAGTGGTGACCTTATTTGGACTTATCAGGTATTTGGGTTCAGAAAGGTCGTGTTCCGGTAACAATGGCCTTTCTCCCCTGCCTGTATAGCGCCTAAAGCGGGTCTTGGTATTGTCATGTCCGCCAACCCCCATATAATATAGGCGCAGGCCGTCATAGTTGCTAAATTTACCGCCTCGCTTTTCTGAATTGGCAAAAAGGTTATCCGGGTTTTCCAGGTCCTTGGCCATCCAAAAACAGTTGAGGTCCGAGACACGGTCCTGTGGTCCGTCCTGGTCTATGACATAGGCATCATATTGGATCATAATAGGGCCCTGCAATTGTTTTTTGAACCAAATGGTACAGCCTGCCTTATCGGTTATTTCCAGTTTGCCACCGGTATTGGTAACGGTACCACCGGGCATCTGCTCTACTTTCCAATTTTTTAGCCCGGTTTTGAAATTTTCTTTATGGAGCAGCGTGGCTCTCACCACAAGGGAATCGTTGATCACTACATCCTTTGCTTTTTGGGAGTAGGCCTCAGAGAGAAACATGAACAATAAAATTGATAGGATAGTTTGTTTCATAATTCTTTATTTATTCCAATACAATTTTACGCACGGCTGCAGCCCCAAATTCCTTTACTGCATTGTTGCGGGTGATGGTAACAGGTAGTTCGTTATTCAATAAAAGTACACCTTCCTTAAATTCCAACACCACATTTGTTACCTCAGGAGCCGAAATAGTATATCCTTTGGCAGTAACTTCTTTTCCATTACCTATAAAAATTACCCAATCCCCATTCTTCTCGTTGGCGATCAAGGTATATGTGGCATCGGTCGATATATCTTTGTATTTTACATTTTGATGGTTGGCCGAAGAAAAAACAAAGTCTTCACGGCCCGATTTATGGGTAATATTTAAACCTACAAATTCTGCGTTTTTGTTTTCGTCCTCAAAACTAGAAATCCTTTGGATACTTTTTCCTTCGGCAGAGGTAAAGGGCTGGTATACCGAAACAAATGGATGCTCCCAGGCCGCACCATGTTGTCTGGCCGCAAAGGTTAAATAGGGTGCCTTATCTACGTCGTAGGGCAAGCCGTGGTCTCCTTTAAAAGCTTTGTTGGGGGGCGATTTAATGGAGAACACTTCACGGCCTTCGGTCCCTTTCATCCATAAATTCATAAAAATATCTTCTACACCTTCCGGCATATCTATCTTCCATTCCGCTTGATAGTCATCTTCAAGCTTTACCGATTTTTTATCCCACATATAATCCAAGGCGTACAAGTGGCCACCGGCAAAAGCCATTTCTTCACTTGGTGCAAGTGCCAACGGATGCCCATCGGCATCCATAATTTCCATGCTCTGCCCCAGGTTGTGGTAATAGTAATCGTGGAACTTATCGCCCTTACGCTGTTTTTTTGAACGGAAGATATCTACATAATAGCCCGTTTCTTCTCCTGTTTTTACAATACTCACCAATCGCGATTGGTCACTACGGGTTTCGGGTTCCAAAAAATAAACGTCAGAATAGGTAATATTCGGATAATAGCCCTCTTTTTGACCGGATTTTGGATATTCCCCCATGAGGTCAAAAGCATGGTAACTCAACATTTCGGTATAGGACGATACGCCATCTACCATCACGGTATTGTGGGCTGGAAACTGTGAGTAATACTCCAAATAAATGGGTTGTAGATATCCCGCCCCTTTTCCGGGGTCGGCCCCTTGTACAAAACCTTTTCCGTACAGTTCAAGGTTTATGCCGTTGGCATGCATATGGTTGCCCAAAGAGGCGTTCAAGGAAGCCATCATGCCGTTTTTACCACTACCCATGCGTTGTACATGCCAACTTACGTTGGGGGCGTAAAAGGTTTGGGTAATGTAATCCTCTATATTGCCTTTTTTATATTTCGGATTAATCTCTAGGGGTTTACTGGCAAAAAATGAATTGATACTTGCTTTAGGTTTCCTTTTTTGTGTAATCTGTTTGCCATCGGAAAACAAGCCATACAAGGCGGTAAAGTCCTCCTCAAGCTCCTTATTGTTGTTTTTCTGGGCTATACGTATCATATCGCTTATAGGCTCTGTGCTTAATGGGCCATAATAACTATCCCCAAAAGCTACCGTCTGCCCATTGGGGAATAAGTATTGGGGCAACATTTTAACCGCCTTCTCCATGACCGGCATATAGGGCAGGATGTTGTGGTCAAAGGTATTGTTAAAATCCTCAATGAAATTGGTAAGGTCCTTGGTTACCCCTATGGAATAGCCCGGACATTCGGCCCAAACACCATTGTCTTTATCATAACCATAATCCAAGAATTTGGTCAGCGACCATTGACGGGCCGAGGTGACATTAAGGATGTAATTGATGTAATATTCCCGGCCCTTTTTGTCCGCGTAAAATTCGTTGCTTTTCAAAACCATGGCCGCTTTTAATATAATCTTGGCCTGATGCAGGTTCCAGTTGTTTTGCGGTACGCCATTTTTAATGATTTGATCTGTCCATCGCTTAATGGTGGTATCGTACATGGCAATGTGCTGCGGATAATTTGCTTGGATATACGGATGCAAAAAATCGTAGAGTTCAGCTATGGCGATCAGCACATTTTCATGGATCACCTGAAAATTGGTAAACCCAACAAGCGTTTGAATGTGGCCATTTAGCAGGTCGATGGGTTCATCTCTATAAGACATACCCTCCATATAGGTGTGAAAAATATCAAATGAAAATTTGGCAAATGAGGTATCGTTTTCTAGCCAATGTACGAAGGCGGCATCACGGGCAAGGCCAATTATTTCTTCATTTATAGAATAAACTATGCGCCCTGTTTTGGAGGGTTCCGCCCATTCAAAAGGATGCCCTTCCTTGGAGCGGTTGGGCAAATACAGCCCTCTAGGGTCATCCATATACGGTAAAACATCTTCTAATTTTGGTTTTCCATAGGGAGTGGTATAGTCCCTGGACCCTACAAATCGCACCGTGGGAACAGCCGCCTCCCCATCGGCATGTGAATAGTTAATACCCTCAACGTATATGTTGGTAGCCTTGGTTTTCCAGTGCATTTGTAGGCGGGAAACCATCCACTCTGGATCTGTAACATGACGTTCTACATAACCGTCTATGCGCTTATGAATACCCTGTATAACCTCATTTGCCCACTGCTCTTTTCGGATGGTTTTCTGTAGATCCTTTTTCCCGGATGCCGTGATATACAACCGTGGATACCCTTGCTCTAAATTAGAGGGCAAGGGTATATTGGAACTGTCTTGTGCCCCGGCATAAAATGATAGCAGACATAAACCAAAGGCAAGAACATGTGTTTTTGCTGATATAATTGTAGTGCTATGGGTTTTTGTAAACATGCTGGTTCTAGGGTTTATAGTAAGGTCTTATTTATATTGGCATACAGAGAATAGGGGTTTATCGCAATTCCAATCTAATTACGCTTACCGATTGGTCCGGTGCTTCTTTTGGCAGTTGTAGCACAGTGCCATGAGTTGTTTTGTTATAGCTGATTTCCTTGTCCGATGCAACTAAGAGAGCGGCTTTCTTTAGTTTAATATCCTTGTGGATCTGCAATTTACCATCTTTTGGCCAATTAAAAACATGGGCATAGACAACACCATCCTTTTTGGTATACCTGCCCCATGTTGGCATATCGTACGGACTGGCCGTAGCGCCATAAATTGCTTCCCCGTTGGCGTCTGTCCATTCTCCCATGGCCTTTAACCTTCTTATACTTTGGGCGGGAAACCATCCACTCTGGATCTGTAACATGACGTT
>JBFHGV010000278.1:0-5246 GCA_041582955.1 Arenibacter sp. | reverse complement strand
TCACATCCTCATTTTTAAGTACCTTCTGGTACTCACTACAGGAATTTAAGACAATCGCTACCAGTAAAAAGGAAAATAAACGCTTCATTATTAAAAACATTTTGCAAAATTAAGGATTCTAAACGGATATAAAAAACATTTTTATCTCGCTAAAATAGCCCGCACACCTACCAACGGCAACATATTTATGCAAGTTTTAACGTTGTTGTCCCAGAATCCCCTAACAGAAGCCTTCAATTTTCCTAGGCCAATGTCTTTAACAGGCTATCCATAAAATTTTTAATGCTCTTTTTCAGGCTTGCGGTAGCTTCAACCAATGGCAACCTAACCACTGCCGTTCCCAGCCCAATAGTTTCCAACAAGGCTTTAATACCTGCAGGGTTCCCTTCCTTAAAAATTAAATCCATACCATCCTGAAGCGCATAGTGAACTTCAAAGGATTCCTTTACCTTACCGCTTAACCCCAAACGTATCATCTGCGAAAATTCGGTGGGTACACCTTGGCCCAAAACAGAAATAACACCAGAACCACCAGCCAAAACCGTAGACAAGGCTGTAAAATCATCGCCAGAAATAACCATGAAGTCACTAGGCTTATCCTTAATTAGGCGCATAACCTGCACCATATCACCGCACGCCTCCTTAATACCTACAATATTATTAAAGTCGTTCGCCAATCGCAATACGGTTTCAGGCAACATATTGCTTCCTGTTCTACCGGGTACATTATACATTAGAATTGGTTTGGGCGAAACCAATGAAATGGCCTTAAAATGTTGGTAAATACCCTCTTGGGTAGGCCTATTGTAGTACGGCGAGACCGATAAAATGGCCACAAAATTGCTAAGATCCAATTCCTGAAGTTCCTCTACCACGGCTGCGGTGTTATTGCCCCCTACACCTAAAACCAAGGGAAGTCGTCCCTTATTGGCCCGCACCACCGTCTCTATGACCAGTTGCTTTTCCTTTTTGGACAATACAGCAGATTCCCCAGTGGTACCAAGGACCACCAAATAATCTATTCCACCATCTACATTGTACTCTACGATTTTTGCCAAAGCAACCGTATCTATAGAAGAATCCTCCTTAAAAGGAGTAACCAAGGCAACACCCGTACCTACTAACTGTTCCATTATTTAATCTCATTTAAAACCCTTAAATATTTTCCCAACTCCTTTTTAAAAGTTTGGAAATCCTCAATGGGTGTATTCAATATCAAATCGTTTAATTTCTTATCTACATTACCAAAACCAACTTTTAACCTGGCCCTAGTCTTTAATGTCATTAATTGTAACAATAATTTTTCATTGTCATAATAGTTTATCAGTAAATCATACTCCCTATTTAAGAACTCCAAGGCATAGCTGTTTTCTATATTAGCCTTCCACCCTAAATCCTTGTCCGAAAAAACCGGTGTTGCGTATGGGGAGTTTTTGTCGTAAAATTTCCTATAACCAATTATCTTAACAGCATTTGGCTGCAATGAAAACGCTTCCAAAAACTCATAAAATTTATTGGTATCCTCAAATTGATCCAAATCTACTATACAACCTACAGAACGTATTCCTTTATCCCGATTTACATCTCCTGAAGGAGATTCCAAACCACGCTGTAAAAATTTTTTACCCGCCCTAAACTTAATTTTTTCCTTAAGCGCTTTTAAAAACATGTATTTTTACATTTTCCAGAATGTAAATGTAAATATTATCATCACAATATTAAGCACGAAGGTAAGAAGTATATGATTTTAAAAAACCAACATTTTGTTATAATTGTAACTATTTTAATTTTCTTGGGCTGCAAGGATTCTCCAACTAGCCTGAAAAACATTGTTGGACAAAGGATTCAGATAAATTACTCTATCCCTCCCAGTGATTCTATTGCACAGATAATAGTTCCCTACCGCAATAGAATAAATCAGATATTGGACAGCACCCTAGCCTATTCCCCTAAGGTTATATCCAAAACCGATGGGGTACTAAACACTACCGCAGGAAATTTTATTGCTGATATCATATTAAAAGAAGTAAACCCCATATTCGCTGCCAGAACCGGAAAAAACATAGATCTTGTACTTTTAAATTTTGGAGGCATACGATCTGTAATCTCACAAGGAAATGTTACGGCCAGAACCGCCTATGAGGTGATGCCCTTTGAGAACAAGGCAGTTATTGTTGAAATGGACGGTAAAGGAATCAGGGCCATGGTCTCCTATCTCATTAGGTCTTCCCAACCCCACCCCATTGCAGGTCTGCAGATTATAACGGACAAGGACAAGGTATTACAGGCCGTTAATATACAGGGGAAACCCTTTGACGAGAACCGTACCTATTATGTTGCTACCTCCGATTACTTGGTTAACGGTGGAGACAAAATGACTTTTTTCAAGGATCACATATCCCTTACCGATTCTGATTATCTGATTAGAAACGCCATGATTGATTATTTTAAGAAAGTAGACACTCTAAAAGCCGTTGTGGATGATAGGTTTGTCCAAATAAATTAAGAAGCTATGGACCGTAGAAAATTTTTATGCAGAACAGCAGCTTCCACTGCCTTTGTAGGCGTGGGAGGCCTAGCCTTAAATTCCTGTCAGAATTCCTCAAAAAAGCATATTACCATTTTACATACCAACGATGTCCATAGCCATATTGATCCTTTCCCCTTAAACCACTCCCACTACCCTAATCTAGGAGGTCTGGCCAGAAGGGCAACACTTGTAGCGAATATCAGAAAAGAAAATCCAAATACACTTCTCTTTGATGCTGGAGATATTTTCCAAGGAACTCCTTATTTTAATTTTTACGGTGGCGAATTGGAGTTTAAGTTAATGAGCATGTTGCAATATGATGCCGCTACTATTGGAAATCATGATTTTGATAATGGTCTGGAAGGACTTGCGGCCCAACTCCCCTATGCTAAATTTCATTTCTTATCGGCCAACTACGATTTTAGTAACACCCTAATGGATGGCCACGTAAGCCCTTACAAAATATACACAGTAGACGGCATAAAGGTGGGGGTCTTTGGATTGGGGATAGAACTCCATGGCTTGGTGACCAAAAAGCTTTACAAAGAAACGGTTTACCTAAATCCGATAGAGGTGGCCCAGGACATTAGCCTTAAGCTTAAAGAAACAGAAAAATGTGATTTAATCATCTGCTTATCGCACCTAGGGTACCAATATAAAAACCCGCAGAAACCAGACGATCTTAAATTAGCGGCACGGACCGAAAACATTGACCTTATAATAGGTGGACATACCCACACCTTCTTAGACCGCCCCACCATAGTACGCAATAGAAAGGAACAGCAGACCCTTGTAAACCAGGTTGGCTGTTTTGGCATTAATCTAGGGAGAATAGACTTTTATTTTGACAATGCGCAACCAAAAGGCTCAGAGGGAGTTTCCATAAAGGTGTAAACATTTATTATGATCAAGGAGAAAGAAAAATCAATTGTAATAAAAAAAATAATTAAAGTAAATGGCGAGAAGTCTGAGGAATGCCTGGACAATGTTGCCATTGAAGAGCCCCTAGAAATAAGTATCAGTGTATTAAGATCTACCCGCCCAATTACCAACAAAAATATTTCCATTACCATGCGAACACCGGGTAATGATGAGGACTTGGCCACTGGATTTCTATTTACCGAGGGCATTGTTGTATCTGCCGATCAAATTGCCAAGACCAACTTTGACCAGAATAGCATCTTATTCCAACTCAATGATGCAGATAGCCTGGATCTTAGTAAACTGGAGCGTCATTTCTATACCAGTAGCAGTTGTGGGGTTTGCGGCAAAGCAAGTATAGAAGCTATAAAAACGGTATGCCGTTTACCTCCTTCCCTTTCAGAGTTCCGTATCAACAAAAACCTTATTTTATCGCTCCCGGGAATTCTAATGCAGCAACAGCGTATTTTTAACAATACAGGAGGAATACATGCCGCAGCCCTTTTTGATCTCTCCGGTAAACTAATGGCCCTCAGGGAAGATGTAGGAAGACATAACGCCTTGGACAAACTTATTGGTCACAGCCTAAGGCAAGGACAACTGCCATTGGGAGAACATTTGTTATTCTTGAGCGGCAGGGCAAGCTTTGAATTGATCCAAAAAGCTGCTATGGCCGGAATCCACTTTATTATGGCAGTTGGAGCCCCCTCTAGCCTGGCAATAGAGATGGCCCTGGAACACAATATAACCTTAGTGGGATTTGTTAGCAACAGCCGTTATAATGTTTATACAGGGGCCCAGCGCATCAAAATTTAGGGATATACCCTTTGAGGCTTAACAGCTAATCCCTAACTTTATATACCTGTGATAAAAAAATAGAACCTATGAAGATTAGAATACAAAGAAACTCAATACGGTTTAGGCTTACCCGTTCAGAAGTGGCCTTATTGAAACAAAATGGCTCACATAGGGAGCAGACTGCCTTTAACGGTAAAAGTTTTAATTATGCGGTTGCCGCCAAAGAGGGTATTAATCAACTTGAAGCGGAATTCCAGGAAGACACCATCACTCTCTTCTTACCCAAAACGGAAAGTGTAAAGTGGCCTGATAGTGAGCAAGTAGGCTACGAAAACAAGATGATTTTGAACGACGGACAGCTACTCAATTTATTATTGGAAAAAGATTTTGTATGTCTGGATGAACGTACGGAAGACCAATCTGACCAATACCCCAATCCCGCAGCAACTTCCAAAACATAATGGCGCATACTCCAAACAAAAACAATCCAAGTCCCACCCCTCCCGAAAAATTGACGGGTATAAAGACCAGCCAACCCAAAACAGTGGCTGCAGGTATACCTGCAGTCATATCCTCGGCCAAACATGTCTTTGGCGAAATGGGTCTTGGCCGGGGACTAAAGGCCTTGGCCAACCTCAACCAAAAAGGAGGCATTGACTGTCCGGGCTGCGCCTGGCCCGATCCTGATGACGAACGCAGTGCCATTGCCGAATACTGTGAAAATGGGGCCAAAGCCATTGCAGAGGAAGCCACAACCAAAAAACTTGATGTTGAATTTTTCCAGCAGAACAGCGTTTCACAACTATCTACCTTATCCGACTACGAAATTGGAAAAAAAGGCCGAATAGCCCAACCTATGTATTTGCCCAAGGGAGCCGATTTTTATGAAGAAATAAGCTGGGAAAAGGCATTTTGCAAAATTGCAGATCGCCTTAACGGATTAAATAGTCCGGATGAGGCCATGTTTTACACCTCTGGAAGAACCAGCAATGAAGCT
>JBFHGV010000277.1:0-5250 GCA_041582955.1 Arenibacter sp. | reverse complement strand
TTGATCATCGACCCATCGATGGACGAAACAGTTCTACTGAATAAGTTGAATATGTGCCTTAATGAAAGGCTAGCTGCAGTACAGATTTGGGATAACTTTAGAGACGATCAAAATATAACGGTTTTAATCAATAGGATTTGTGATCAATGCCATGCTACAAATGTTCCTGTATTGATAAATAACCATTGGGGGCTACTTAATAAAACCGATTTGGATGGGGTTCATTTTGATATAATCCCTGAGAATTATAAGGAAATAAAAGCTAGCATAAACAAATCTTTTATAAGCGGACTTACCTGTAATAATGATTTAACATGGGTAGAATGGGCAAGTAGGAACAATCTGGACTATATTTCTTTTTGTTCCGTATTTCCATCCCAAACAGCCAATAGTTGTGAGATAGTCCATTTTAAAACCGTTCAAAAGGCTTCAAAGAATTATGATATGCCCATATATTTGGCCGGTGGTATTACAGTAGAAAACCTAGGAAAACTAAAGGGACTTGATTTTAAAGGAATTGCTGTGGTATCGGGTATTATGGGAGCAATTAACCCTGATCAATCAATACATAATTATCTGGAAAAATTAAACAAAATATGAAGAAAGAAACGATCAATAAACTATGTTGCCCCTTTGATAAAGAGGATCTTAAGCTAACCGAAATAACAAAGGATACCACAAATAATATACTGGAAGGCTTTTTGGTATGTACAGGCTGTGAACGCTTGTATCCAATTATAAAAGGCATACCTATTATGAGTCCGGACGAATACCGTGAGTATAAACTTGAACGCCCCTTGATGGAAAGATGGCAAAAACACTTGAAGGGACGGACATTTGAAAATTTTCGAATTTCGGCACCTTCAGAAGTAGAGGGCTAGTATAAAACAACTTTATTCTACTTTGGTAATCAAAAGTTGGTATCAAGAATATTCAATTTTACTTTAAAGTGGGACGTTTAAAATTATGCAATAAGAAAATCGAGGGGCGCTACCCTCGATTTTTTGTGTAAGACTTAATATATGTAAAGGCTATGGCAATAACCTTTAAAGTTTCTTTTGGTTATTCTGCATCCACAAGTCAATTTCAATTGTGGCGGCTAGAAATAGTGTTTAAGCGTTGTGTAGCGCCTCCATTAATACACTTTTTTTATTTCTACTCAACGGAACCTGTCTTCCGTCCAGTTCAACACTTTTACTATTGAATTTTTGAACTTTTTCCAAATTCACAATGTAAGATTTGTGTACCCTAAGGAATTTGTCCTTGGGCAATTTTTGTTCAAATGATTTCATAGTAGAAAGGATAACCACATTGCCGTCGTTGGTTACCAATTTAATATAGTCGCCCAGGGCTTCTACCCACTTAATGTCGTTAAGTACCACTTTGCGCTGTCTTAGATTACTCTTTACAAAGATATACTCGTCTTCCTCTGTCACCTTTTGCATCTGCTCATATTTGGTTAGAGCTCTTTTTATAGAAGTGTCAAAACGCGATGCTGAAATGGGTTTATGTAGATAGTCCGTTACATCGTAATCAAAAGCTTTTAGGGCATAATTGGGATTTCCGGTAATTAATATTACCTGCGGTGGGTTGTCCAGGGATTCCAATAAATCAAACCCATTGATGATGGGCATTTCCACATCCAGGAAAATAAGATCGATGTTATTATTTTTAATTCCGTTCTTTGCTTCTATGGCATTACTGTACTCATCTACCAATGTTAGGTTGGGATGATTGTTCACTAATTTGGCTACTGCAATACGTTGCATTGACGAATCGTCTACAATAATACTTCTTAATTTCATAATTGGTGATCCTCGGTTTAAATCTTGTTGAAGGTACCTAAAACTACATTTCAAGTTGCCAAAAATGATGTGAACAGTGCAAAATGTGTGGTGTAAATGAAGAATTCTGTGGTTTGGGTATTTGGCAGTTAAATTACTGAGGATAAACCCTCCATAAAGTTCAGAAATAGAGGCTTAAAAGGGATGTGCTATTTATGTTTAAATGCATTAATGGCCAGAAAACGACACAAGTATTAGGGAGGACGGTTGTTGTAGTTGTGATACAGTTGGGACAAGTGGAATTGGTGTTTAGGGGGAGCACCATGATTTGTATGTGGACCAACAATTAGACCAAAGACAATTGTGGTTATAAGTATCTTATTTTAGGCCTTGGCAACTTACAATTTCTCCTGAGTGGTTACAGAAATACAGGCTTAAGCACAAATACATTTAATCGATGATATTTTCCGTTTGTCTAGTTTTACTTTAAAGAATTATATAGGGTTTATATCCTTGCAAAAAAAAAAAACGAGATTCATGAGTATGTCCAGATTATCACTTAAAAGCAACATTAACCAAGGAACTTTTAAGGGTATAGGAAACCATTTATTAGAAAATGGATTTAAGATATACTTCTGGGCCTGTACCGTATTTTTTATGGTGGTTTTGTACCATCTTACCAGCGCCCTCATCTAAGCCATGGTTGGTATTGGATAGGTGATCACCAAGATAATTTATACCGTATTTAGAAGGAGTTAAGGTTAAGCCTGTGCTTTGTTTTTAAGGGTTTTTGTTCCATCTACCTTTGAAGCCAATAAAACCATTATCCGCTACAGCGTTATGCTTATTTTCAATAATTGGTAAAACCCCTTAAATATGTTGGGACAGTTATTGGACCATCTCCTTTAAATAGGTATAGCGTAGGCGTTTTTTATCTCCCCCATCACAAAGGTACTATGTGCGCTTCCAATGTTTTTCATGGACCCAAGATGGTTTAATACAAAATCTTGGTAATGTTTCATATCCTTTACCATTACCTTGAGTAAAAAGTCATAATCCCCAGATACGTTGTAGCATTCGGTCACCTCCTTGATTGCTGCGATATCTTTCACAAATTGGTGTCCAATTTCACGGGTGTGCTGTTTTAAGGTTATGTTGCAAAAAACGGTTAAGCCCTTGTCCATTTTTTCGGGATCCAAAACCGCCACATATTTTTTTATATATCCATTGTTTTCCAATCTTTTTACCCTTTCAAATACGGGCGTGGTAGATAAATTAACCCTATTGGCCAGCTCCTTGGTAGTTAGATTGGAATTGCCCTGCAATAATTTAAGAATTTGAATATCAATTTTGTCCAAATTGGTCATAGAATATTTTTCTGTTTTAATGCCCTGTTAAAAGATAAGTTGTGGGAATAGTCTAATATATAGATCTAAAATAGGTTTTATTTCTAAAACATAGGTATTGTGTGGGAAATTAAATTTTAAATATGAGTTTTGTTAGAAATTATACAAAATCAGTACAAATGAAAACCAACGTTTTAGGATACCCAAGAATTGGGGCCAAGAGAGAGTTAAAGAAAGCCATAGAGCAATACTGGAAAAAGAAAATTTCCATTGAGGAACTGTTAGAGGTTGGCAGTCAAATACGAAAAGAAAATTGGAACTTGCAAAAAAGGAATGGAATCGATTTCATTCCGTCCAATGATTTTTCTTTTTACGATCAGGTATTGGATGCGACAATGGCCTATGGCTGTATTCCCGAAAGATTTAGGGAAATTGATAAGCATAGATCAGATCTGGATCTTTATTTTGCTATGGCAAGAGGGCTACAGGAGGATGGATTTGACATAACAGCTTTGGAAATGACAAAATGGTTCGATACGAATTATCATTACCTAGTGCCTGAATTTTCCAAAGACCAAACTTTTGAATTGCGTTCCTTAAAAGCTGTGGAAGAATTTAAAGAAGCATTGGACCAAGGTGTTCGTACCAAGCCTGTCCTAATATCCCCTGTTACCTACCTTTATCTAGGGAAGGAGAAGGAGGGAGGCTTTCATAGAATGGATTTACTGGAAGCACTGTTGCCCGAATTTTTTAAATTGTTAGAGCAATTATCCTCAGCTGGAGCGGAATACATACAATTGGATGAGCCTTGTTTGGCAATGGACCTAACCCATAAAGAACTGATTGCTATAAAGAAGCTGTACACTTGCATTGCAGAAAAATTCCCCAAATTAAAAATAGTATTAACCAATTATTTTGATTGCTATGGCGTCAATTTAGATACTGTTTTAGGTCTTCCCGTTCATGCACTCCATTTAGATTTGGTACGTTGTCCATTACAATTGGACGACATTATGAACTCGTCTTCTTACAAGGGTAAGCAGGTACTTTCATTAGGGGTCGTTGACGGTAGAAATATATGGCGCAATAACTTTGACTCCTCGTTGGATATTATTAACAAGGCTTTGCAAATTGTTTCTATTGAAAAGCTATGGGTTTCCAGTTCCTGCTCTTTTCTACATGCACCTTATGATCTGGATCTAGAGGACAATGAAAAGAGTCTGCCAGCCGATGTAAAACAGTGGATGGCATTTTCAAAGCAAAAACTAAAAGAGTTGGTGGTACTAAGTGCACTGACACCTGAGATACCCACTGAAGAGGCGGCAATTGAATTGGTAAATAATAGACGTGCTTTTATTGATAAAAGAACCTCTGGGGCAGTTCATCACCAAGCCACCAAGCAGAGAGTCCAATCCTTGTCCGATACAGCGGGAAAACGGAAGAACACCTTTTCTGTTCGCAGAGTTGAGCAGGGAAAGAAGCTAAAACTTCCATTGTTTCCTACTACCACAATTGGATCGTTTCCCCAAACCAGGGAGGTAAGAAGTTGCAGAAGACGATTTAAGAATAAGGAAATCACCAGCGCTGAATATGATACATTTCTGAAGAAGGAAACTCAAAGGACTATAAAGTTTCAAGAGGATATTGGATTGGATGTTTTGGTGCATGGCGAATTTGAAAGGAATGACATGGTGGAGTATTTTGGGGAAAGATTAGAGGGATTTGCCTTTTCGGGCAATGGATGGGTACAAAGCTATGGCAGCCGCTGTGTAAAGCCCCCTATCATTTACGGTGACGTACATAGGGATAAGCCTATGACGGTAAAATGGACTGCTTACGCCCAATCCTTGACCAGAAAACCGGTAAAGGGAATGCTTACAGGCCCGGTAACTATTTTGCAGTGGTCCTTTGTGAGGAACGACCAGTCTAGATCTGTAACATGCAAACAGATAGCTTTGGCTATCCGTGATGAGGTAACCGATTTGGAGCGCGCAGGAATAAGTATTATTCAGATAGATGAACCCGCTATAAGGGAAGGGTTGCCTTTGCGAAGGGAATATTGGAATACCTATTTGAATTGGGCCGTGGAATGTTTTAGAATTTCTGCCTCTGGGGTTGGG
>JBFHGV010000276.1:0-5306 GCA_041582955.1 Arenibacter sp. | reverse complement strand
TACATTAAAAATAGCATGGCAATAATAATGTGCTGTGGTACTATCTGCTGCGAGGACTTTGTGGATTTGGACGCGCCGGACCATAAAATAGTATCGGAAGTGGTCTTCGCCAATGACGAAACTGCCATCAGCGCTATGACGGACATCTATAACCAATTGTTCATCGCCCAGTTCAGTCGCGGTTGGATGGACAGCGTTACCGTATTGACTGGATTGGCGTCCGATGAGCTGCATAATATATGGACAACAAATCTTGGATATATGGAATTTGAACAAAATGAGATCTTGCCCACCAATTCCAATAATCTGGCGCTCTGGTCCAGTGCCTATAATATTGTTTATATGGCCAATGCGCTTTTGGAAGGTCTTGAAAATTCGGACCAGATCACCGATACGGTGCGTTATCGATTGGAAGGGGAGGCAAAGTTCGTAAGGGCCTTTTCCTATTTCTATCTTGTAAATCTATACGGGGACGTACCGTTGCTTCTAACTACCGATTATCGTACAAATGCCCAGACATCAAGAAATACGGTGGAGGAAGTGTACCAACAGCTGCAAATAGATCTGGAGGATGCCATGAACCTACTGGATAACAGTTATACGGCCGGGGAACGCACCCATGCAAACCGTTTTGCGGCAACCGGTATGTTGGCAAGGGTAAACCTGTACCTGGAGAACTGGGAGCAAGCGGAAAATCTAAGTAGCCAAGTACTGGCCCAAACGGACACCTATCAACTTCAGGAGGATCTGGACCAGGTCTTTTTGGCCAATAGCAGGGAGGCCATTTGGCAAATCTCGCCCATTGGGCGCGGATCTTCTTCCACACAGACCAACGAAGGAAATGTCTTTATCATCGATCCGGTATTTTCGGATTTTGCCAATTTAAAATTGTCGGCGGATTTTGTTGGAGCATTACAACCTGAGGACCAACGCCTGCTTCATTGGGTAGGTTTCCACGAGGGGTCGGGCTCCTATTATGCCTTTAAATATAAAATTTGGATCAGCACCGCGAGTATTACGGAATATTCCATGGTGCTCAGGTTGGCCGAACAATACTTAATAAGGGCAGAATCCAGGGCAAGGCAGGGAAACCTTTTGGGTGCCATGGCGGATGTGGATGCCATCCGAAAAAGGGCGGGATTGGAACCATTGGCGGATACGGATCCGGGAATGGGCAAGGATGCACTTCTCCAAATGATATATGCCGAAAGAAAAAAGGAACTGTTCACCGAATGGGGACATCGTTGGTTCGATTTAAAACGTAATGGGCAGATTGATGGGGAACTTGGGCCCAACAAAGCATTTTGGGACGCTACCGATATATTGTTTCCGATACCTGAAGAGGAGCGAATGAAAAATCTGAACCTAAGTCAAAATCCTGGATATTGATTATAAAACACATACCATGATGGTAACCAGTATTAAAAAAGTAATGATATTTATTATGGCAATCGGAATTTATAGTAGTTCCATGCCAGTAATTTGTCAGGGTACCGATGTCCGGGACGGGGTAAAATTGGACCCGGGCATCCGATATGGACATCTTCCAAACGGATTTACCTATTATATAAAGGGGCTTAACGGGCCCCTATCCAAGTTAAGTCTAAAACTTTACGTTAAGGGCGGGAGTTTGCAACAGGATCCCGATCAATTGAATATGGCCCATGCAGTGGAACATTTGGCCTTTAAGGCAAGTGAAAAATTGCCCCAGGGCATTTATACCTATTTGGGCTCTTTGGAAGGGACACCCGTGGTGCATAGAAATTTAGGCGGATCCTCTGGTCCAAGGGGCGCTACGTACAACCTCGATGTGCCGGCCAACAACAAAACGGCCCTGGAGGCCGGTCTCCTATGGTTCAGGGAAATAGCCACAGGCCTAAAGTTGGCCGAATTCGATATTGACAGGGAAAGAGGGGTTTTGTGCCAAGAATTGATCTATAGGCAAGGGGATAAGCTGAAGGAATCCTTCCTTGAAAAAAGCTTTATGGCCAAACTGTTGCCATGTCACCTGGACAACACCAATTTTTTTGAACATCATAAAACGTTTCCAGCGGAAACGCTGAGACGTTTTTATAGGGACTGGTACCGGCCGGATCTAATGGCAATAAGCGTTGTTGGGAGCGTAGCGGATGTGGATGCCCTGGAAACGCAAATCATACAACGGTTTTCCGATATTCCGCCACATAGGGAACCAAGAAAACTTATGGACTGCGATGCGCTGTACTACGGTAGACCGCCGCAATTTGTCAGCGTAGAGAGGAAGGCGGATACCCTAAAAAAGATTGTAAACAAAGACGTTCTCTTTAGGCTATTATTTAGAGACCCCCGGACCAAGGCTACGTTACATAGGCAGGAGGGGGCCAACCGCTTAATGACCTGGAAATTATTGGAAAGAGTGCTAAGGGATAGATTTAAAAGTATTTCCGAGGTCTATAATGCTTCGATAAGGGTAAATAGTCTATATACCTACAAATTGGACAAGGCACCTTGTGCACTCATGGTCAATATAACCACACAGCACCATAAAGAAAGGGAAGGGCTGTTGGCGGCAATCAAAATCCTGCAGCAATTAAAAAAATATGGTGTTTCCCAAAAGGAATGGGACATGGCCAAAAATGAATCGTTACAGGCCTTAAGGGGCAATGATCTTGAAAATCCAAAATATTGGATAGCTGAAATAAGACAACATTTTAGTCGTGGGGAGGCCTTGCCCGCCCATAAAAATGACTTGATGATTAAATGGCTTTCCGAACTTTCCTTGGAGGAATTCAACAAAATGATTTCTAGGCTTATTGGGGATATGCCGGAGGATATCGGTATAATTGCCCCTGAGGGCCATAGGGCATTATCCTATACAGAAGATCAGCTGCGTTCTTGGGTTCTGGACGCCTGTTCCGACCACATTTCTCCATTCACTTTTCCCAACAAGCCGCTAACGCTAATGGATCATGATAATAAATTGGGAATGACGGACTTCTTGGACCAAGGAATAGATATTAGCGGATCCAGGGAAATATTATTGGAAAATGGGGCAAAGGTGGTGTTGAAAAGTTTTGAACCAAGTCCGGGAATACATGTGGATAAGATCTTATTGCACGGATTTAGTTCCAAGGGGGCCTCATGTTTCCCGCAGGCCGATTATTTTTCGGCCATTAATGCGCCTTCAATTGTCCAAAATGCAGGTGTAGGGGATATGGATAAATTTCAATTAAAGAGCTTTCTGTCCGGGACCGGTATAGACCAAGGCGCAAGGCCCTATATCGATTTTATGGAATCCGGTATCACGGGGAATTCTCCCCCAAAGGATTTGGAAACATTATTGCAATTGGTCCATTTGTATTTTACGGCGCCCAGAAGGGATGTTCTGGCCTTTGAAGATTGGAAAAAAATAGAAAGGGATACGTATAGAAAACCACCTTATAGTTTGGTAATGGCCGATTTTGACAACACTGTTCGTGAAAATCTTGGCGACTACTCGGTAGCCGACGAAGGGGGAGCCTTTTTAGGGAGGCTATTATTGGGTACGAAACGGTTTCATGGCCTTGGTAAAACAGAAATGGACAAAGCATATACCATATACCAAGAAATTTTTGGAAATCCACAGGATTTTACGTTTTTGATCAGTGGTGATTTTGAAATTGAATCCGTACTGCCCTTGGTGCGGAAATATCTTGGCAATCTGCCCAGGTCCCAAAATTACCTAAAGTGCAGATCTCAAATTCAGGGTGCAGGTACTTTGACGACAGGACCACTGTACAAAAAAATCCCGGCCCCCAAAATGTACAACATGAAAAATGTACTTTATACCTTAAAGTTTATAAAAGGGACCGATGGCCCCTATAATTGGCAAGAGGAATTCAAGGTTAGGGTCTTAGGAGCGGTGACCAATATAAAGGTCAGGTCGTTGCGATATGAAAAAAGACTCTCATTATACAATATGTCTGCTTTGGGAGGGTATGAAAAGGGACTTTCCAGATTTGAAATTGGGCTTCAATTGGACTGCGTTGCCAAAGAATTGGACAATGTACGGAAGGAATGTAAACGAATTATCCAGGAAATGAAATCGGGTATGGTTACCCAGGAAATGTTGGAACAAAGTATCAAACGATTATATTATTTATACGATGAAAATACAACAGGACTACATGAAATGGTCCAAAACAGATTATATGAACATTTCAGATACCAGAGCACTTGGCTGGAGCCAAATGAAGTGGAACAATTTCTAAGATCGCTCACAGTCGAAGATATTGTAGCAACGGCCAAAAAGTATTTTAACGAGGAAAGTTCATATGAATTTGCGATGGGCAATGATGGATAAGGGGTGATAAAAAAAATAAGCACATCGAGAATTTTCTTCCCGATGTGCTTTTTAGGTATGACGGTGGATCAATATTGTTTAATGGGTTCGGTCGAATCGCTCTCCTTTAAGGTGGATAGGTCCTCTTCGTCATACACATCATAGATCTGGCCACCCTCGGTACGTTGAACGGTACAGGTTTCATCTCCCTCGGCACAGTTAACTTCGGGAATTGGGAGCCATGAATCCCCGCCCAAATGGATAAAATCATTATTGTAATCAGCCTCCGTTTCGACGAATGCAAACGATAGTGCAATGGCAAAAATGAATGCCAACATCGGTAATATTAATTTCAACTTTTTCATGATACTATAAATTTAATTAATAATAAGTGCCTACTCTGTTGTACAGGTTTTCGGTCTTCCCCCTGCTCTTGTTGCGCAACAAAATATTTTTATTGTTTTACTTTTTAATTTCGGACCCATGGCCAACTATGGCCCTTGATGGATCTTATTCCATAAACTAATTTTATGTTTGGGGGAGAACAATATGGCCGGTAGGGCCAATAGGAGCAATGCTAAATTGAGCACCAAATGCTGTTCCCAGGACAATAGCGCGATTACGCCCCCGCAGGAACATGGTCTATAGGGCGCAAAAAACACAATGACCACGGTATAGCCGGTAAATAGCAACATAAGGCCCATGGCCCCATAAAGCCCTAGCAATCGGGTCTTGGTCTTGACTAATAACAGGGCAACGGCCAGCTCTGCCAAGGGAACCATCCAGGAGGCCAAAGAAGCCACGGTCTCCCCTCCAAGGATGGGCGAGTTCCTGATATTGTCATAGAACCTATGACCTTCCAAGAGTTTGGTAAGTCCGGCATAGGTGAATAGAACAATGAACAGTGTGCTGGTCACTGCTACAATTATTCCCTTATGTTCTTGAACCCATTTCATATACATTAATTTGATATTCAATGGAATAAAGTTAAGGAGGTTGTTGGATC
>JBFHGV010000275.1:0-5324 GCA_041582955.1 Arenibacter sp. | reverse complement strand
AGCCAAGGTATAATATGTTTGACCGTTGGGTGGAAGATGGATTGTTGGCAGAATTGGAAAAACAGGGGATGGGATCCATTGCCTTCTCGCCCTTGGAGCAGGGGGTGTTGACCAAAAAGTACCTAAATGGTATTCCAGAAGATAGTAGGGCAAAAAAAGATGGACGCTATTTAAAAGAAGAACAAATTACTCCTGAAATATTGGATAAGGTTAAGAAGCTAAACAATTTGGCGCAGACACGTGGACAGAGTTTGGCCCAAATGGCCATTGCGTGGTTGTTAAAGGATGAGCGTATTTCTACTGTATTGGTAGGGGTTAGCCGTAGAGAACAACTATTGGACAATATAGCGGGATTGAGCAATTTGCATTTTAACGATGCCGAACTAAAGGAAATAAAGGAGATTTTAGGATAGCCGGACAAAGCCTTGAGTGACCCAATATTTTTTGGTGGTAAGGGGCTAGATGTAAGTTTGCGAGTATTAACCTTAAAATATACAGAATATGGATTTTAGTAATTTAAAGGCTATTTACATCAATTGTACCTTAAAAAAATCGCCCCTTACAAGCCATACGGCAAATTTAATAGGAGTATCAAAAGCCATAATGGAAAAAGAGGGTGTAGCTGTGAAAGATATACGATTGGTAGATTATGCAATTGCCAATGGGGTATACCCGGATATGACGGAGCACGGTTGGGAAAAGGATGAATGGCCGCAACTCTTTGATAAAATTTTAGATGCCGATATACTAATTGTGGGTACGCCCATATGGCTGGGAGAAAAATCTTCCATTGCACAAAAGCTGATTGAAAGGTTATACGCCATGAGCGGGAAAACCAATGATAAGGGGCAGTATATTTATTACGGTAAGGTAGGAGGTTGTATAATAACAGGTAATGAAGATGGGGTAAAGCATTGTGCCATGGGTATTCTTTATTCCCTACAGCACATTGGGTATTCCATTCCACCACAGGCAGATTGTGGCTGGATAGGAGAAGTAGGTCCGGGGCCTAGTTATGGAGATAGTGAATGGCAAGGAAAAACCTTGGATCCGGCTGCAGGAGTAGATAGTGATTTTACGAATAAAAACACCACCTTTATGACCTATAATATATTGCATATGGCCTCTATGCTTAAAAAGAACAAAGGCTACCCACCCTATGGCAATTCTAAAGAGGATTGGCAAAATGGTGAAAGGTGGCAGTTTAGCAATCCCGAATATAGATAACCCAATAGTTAATGGGGGAGTTTGGTAAATCCAGTCCAAAAAATTAATTTAAGACTTACAATTTAGAAGAGCAGAACCAATACACATAAGGCAATGAAGCAGCATATTGTTAAAATATTGGAAACACATTTTATTACGCACGATGTAAAACGATTTGTGGTAGAAAGGCCTGTGGGCTATGATTTTATTCCAGGGCAGGCCACGGAGGTTTCCATTAACCTTCCAGAGTGGAAAGATAAATTAAGACCCTTTACCTTCACCTCAATACAGGAACATGGCTTTCTGGAGTTTATGATAAAGATCTATAATGACCATGATGGGGTTACCAATAAATTGGGACGTACCCACGCTGGGGCAGAACTTATCCTACACGATGTTTTTGGTGCCATACAGTACAAAGGTCCTGGTGTCTTTTTGGCCGGTGGAGCCGGTATTACTCCCTTTATATCCATATTTAGGCATCTGTATATCCATAAGAATTTGCATGGTAATAAATTGATCTATTCCAACAAGACCTCCGAAGATGTTATCCTAGAGGAAGAATTGGAAAAAATGCTAGCCGGTAACTTTGTGAAAATATTCACCCGAGAGAATGTGGTAGGTTTTAGGGGCAATAGAATAGACCGTAAATATCTTATAGAAAATATATCCGATTTTGGGCAGAACTTCTACCTATGTGGCCCCAAGAAGTTTGTAGAAAATATCTCAGCGCTATTGCTGGACCTAGGAGCTTCGGCAGAGACCGTAATTATAGAACAGTAATTATTCGGCCTTATACCTTATAGTGCATTTGTTACGTTTTCTTCAAGTAATTCCAAATTGATATAAGACGCTATCCATTCAACAAAGATCCGTCTGTTTCAAAACGGAGTGGCTAAAGGGCATTTTGGCCAACCTAAGTGAGAGGTTTTAAACCTACAATTAAAGATCATCAACTCCAATATTGCATAACACTTTTATCAATTAAAGAAAGAGAGAGCAAATCCCAGATGTAAAATCCATATTCCTTGCTGCTTTTTAATCTTTTATCCATAGATAGGACTCTGTGTAGTAATGGAGCCTTTCTTATCAGTCCCCTCCATGCACCATATTTATGCCCTTTCCTTAATATATTCTTTATAAGTTTTGTTATGAAGTAATTCTTATTTAGATTTAATATAAATAATTTGCACAACTCAAATCTAACAAATACTTTTGGCGTCAGTTTACTATTTAAAACAAATCTAAATAAAAATAAATGAAGAACCAACTGACTTTATGGTGTCTATGCCTATTGGGCAATGTAGTTTTTTCCCAAACCGCAACAGTAAGTGGAACCATAAAAGACAACACCGAAACACCTTTACTTGGTGTCAATGTTATTCTTAAAAATACAAATGTAGGAACCCAAACAAATGAAAACGGTATATTTAAATTAGTGAATGTCCCTAATGGTACATATACGGTAACCATATCCTATCTTGGATTTAAAACCAAAGAAATAGATATTAGCTTAGACACCAACCAGCCTGAAGAACTTGGTACAATAACCCTTTACGAGGGCAATGAAATTTTATCTGAAGTTATTGTTGAAGCCGAACGAAGAAATAAATTCTCCAGAAAGCAAACAGCCTATGTCTCTAAAATGCCACTGAAAAATATAGAAAATTCCCAGGTATACAATACCATTACCAATCAATTGCTTATATCCCAAGCTGTTAACACTTTTGAGGATGCCTTAAAAAATGCAGCGGGTATTACTAAGCTTTGGTCTTCCACAGGTAGAAGTGGTGACGGCGCCGGGTATTATTCCAGTCGCGGTTTTGCAGTACAGCCCCAATTGGTAAACGGTGTTGCCGGGATAACCAACGGTTTTATAAATCCTTCAAATGTAGAGCGGGTAGAAGTGATCAAAGGCCCTTCAGGAACTTTGTTTGGCAGTGCCGTAACCTCTTATGGCGGTCTAATAAATATTATCACAAAAAAACCATACAACAGTACTGGAGGTAACATTACGCTTGCAGGGGGGTCCTATGATTTTACAAAATTAAATGTTGATGTCAATATAGCCAATAATGAAAGGTGGTCCTTACGTTTTAATGGTGGTTTTCAGCAAGACGATAGTTTTCAAGATGCCGGGTTTAAAAAATCTGTCTTTGTAGCTCCTTCATTAACCTATAAGGTAAATAACAACTTGTCATTGAACTTTTCTTATGAAGCTTCTGGAAATGAGCAAACAAACGAAACTTTTTTGTTTTTGAATAGATATGGCCCTTTAGCTTTTAATTCTATTGAGGAACTGGATTATGATACCAATTTGTCATTTACCAATAATGATGTTACTATAGAGAATGTCACACAAAATTATCGTGGTGAAATTGCCTGGAAACTGTCGGATAACTGGTCTTCCCAAACTTTAATTGCAGGAGGTTTGGCCAAATCATTAGGGTATTATACTTATTTATGGAACGCTGCCGATTGGACCGATGCAGCGGCTCCTGTAGGAACGGAATACTTTGCCTTATACGCTCAAGATACCGATGCCAGAACTAAAACCTTAAATCTACAACAAAATTTTAGCGGTAATTTTAATATAGGAAATGTGCAGAACAAACTTTTGGTGGGGTTTGATTATTTAGATTCAAAAACTATTGATAAGAGTTCCAATTGGGGGTACTTGCATACCATTGACCTTCAAGGTAACTTGGTGTATGGGGAACCAGAAATTAATGAAGGAAATTTAAGTGCAGCATTATCCGGAATAGGGAATGTTGATAGTGATTTGCGCCAGAATATAGTGGGGGCTTATATCTCCGATGTAATAAATATACTGCCTTCCTTATCTGTAATGGGAAGTGTACGTTATGATAGGTTTGATTATCAGGGAGATGTGAATACAGATTCTGATGATGATACAGAATATACAGAATCTACCTTTTCGCCTAAATTCGGCATTGTCTACCAACCTATTCTAAACGAATTATCGGTTTTTGCAAATTATCAAAATGGGTTTTCATACGTAAATCCAGGTTATGTTACAGATTATTCCACTGGCGAAACCTCATTACAGTCCTATGATGTTGAAGAGGCAAACCAATTGGAGTTTGGTGTGAAATCCAATTTATTCCACAATAAATTGGAGGCAACCCTAAGTTACTATAACATTAATGTTGACAATAAGTATTATTGGTCTACACAGACACAAGATTTGGCAATAAATAATCAGGGTATAGAACTAGAAGTAAATGCAAACCCTATTAATGGCTTAAATATTCATAGTGGTTTTAGTTATAACAATTCAGAAATTACAGATTCCCCTTCGGCCACTCATTTAGAGGGTAACCGTTATGGAGAGTCTGGACCAGAAATAACATATAACTTTTGGGCAGACTACAAGTTTCTGGAGAAATTTGGTCTCGGGGCCGGTTTTAACGGCCAAACAGAGTATGACACTATGGTTGATTACAAAGCTATGACAGGTAGTTTTTACTTGCCAGCTTACACAATTTTTAATGCCTCTATCTATTACGAAACCAATAAATTTAGAATTGGCATTAAGGGAAATAACTTAACGGATAAAACGTACTATTCTGGTTGGAGTACTGTTACACCACAACAAACTAGAATGTTCTTGGGTACTTTTAGCTTTAAGTTTTAGTGCAAAAACGTAATAATTTAACGCCTTTAAAGTTAATTTTTGGAATAAGAATTTACTCTAAGGGCATTATTAATTTATTGTGAAATGACAGTAAGAAAACAAATACTAGCGTTACATAAGATTCTTGGGATCGCGACGGGAATTGTCGTATTTATAGTAGCCATAACCGGTTGCTGTTGGGCATTCAAAGATGAAATTGAAAGTCTGTATGACGATTACAAAAAGGTGGCGCCCCAAGAGAAAGCTATGATTACACCAACTCAGGCCAAAGACCTGGGGCAGGCTGTTTTTCCAAATAACACTATTCATGGAGTTCTATTTAAAAACTCTAAGGTAGATGCCGTGGAAGTAATTTTTTATGATGCCGAACCGGAATTTTACCAAAGTGTTTTTCTGAATCCATATTCTGGCAAGCTTATACAGATAGAAGATCATCTAAGTGGTTTTTTTGCCTTTATTT
>JBFHGV010000274.1:0-5329 GCA_041582955.1 Arenibacter sp. | reverse complement strand
GTCTACTTCCTGTCGTTTTATTTGTTTCCGGTACTCTTGGATGCTATTGTTTACTACAATGCGCTTTAACCATGCGCCAAACGATACTTCTCCCTTAAAGGAATCCAACTTGGTAAGGGCGCTCAAAAAGGATTCTTGCATTATATCTTCGGCTACGGCACTATCTTTTACAATCCTATGGGAAACATTGTACATTCCCTGGTAATAGCGGTTGTATAGTTCCAGTTGTGCGTTTCTATTGCCTTTAAGACACAGCGGTATCAAAGCGTTGGTATGTAACTTTTTTTGGCTCAAAAAAGGGATTGCTTTGCTTAATAGATACAGTAATTTAGGGAATGTTACAGTTTATTTATAAAAAGTTTTTACTGGTTGGCATAGGAATTGCCCATTATATGGTGAATAGGAAGTAGTAGAATCCATAAATTCCTGAATTTAAAGGGGAACCAAAGGATTTCAACAATAAAAATAAACATAGTTTCTGTTTTTAAATGACAGAATGACCGAAATTAGAATATGAGTAAAATAAAAAACATACAATTTGACACTATGTCATTGCATGGAATTGATGAAGATGCAGAGTTAATTCCGTTGATGACCCCTGAGGATGAGGAGGAAATAAACAACGAAAAGTTGCCCAACACACTGCCTATATTGCCGTTGAGGAATACCGTTCTCTTTCCGGGCGTGGTGATTCCTATTACTGCGGGTAGGGATAAGTCTATTAATCTTATCAAGGATGCCAATAACGGCTCCAAGGTAATTGGGGTGGTATCCCAAAAGGATGAGGAAACCGAAAACCCGGGCATAAAGGATATCAATACTCTTGGAACCGTAGCTAGGATTCTAAGGGTACTTCAAATGCCTGATGGTAATACCACTGTGATTATTCAGGGGAAAAAGCGTTTTGAAGTGGCCGAGGTGCTTACAGAAAAACCTTATATCACAGCAACCGTGAGGGAGACCAATGAGGTAAGACCGTCAAGGGACGATAAGGAATTTAGGGCCATTATAGACTCTATCAAAGAGCTGTCCCTTCAGATTATTAGGGACAACCCCAATATTCCCAGCGAAGCTTCCTTTGCCATAAAAAATATTCAGAGCGATTCTTTTCTGATAAACTTTGTTTGTTCCAACCTCAATTTAGGTGTTCATGACAAGCAGGAACTCTTGGAAATAGAAAGTCTACAGGACCGGGCTTTGGCCACGCTTAAATACATGAACATTGAGCTTCAGAAACTGGAATTGAAAAATGATATTCAGTCCAAGGTACGTAGCGATATGGATCAGCAACAAAGGGAATACTATCTACATCAGCAGATGAAAACCATCCAAGAGGAATTGGGCGGTTTGTCCTATGAGGAAGAAGTGGATGAGATGAGGGCAAAAGCCAAAAAGAAAAAGTGGAGCAAGAGTGTTGCGGAACACTTTGAAAAAGAATTGGCCAAAATGCAACGGATGAACCCTCAGGTTGCGGAATATTCCATTCAACGTAACTATTTGGACCTCTTTATAGACCTTCCCTGGAACGAATTCTCCAAGGATAGGTTCGATCTAAAAAGGGCGCAAAGAATATTGGATAGGGACCATTACGGCTTAGAGGATGTTAAGAGAAGGATTATAGAGTATTTGGCCGTCTTAAAATTGCGAAACGACATGAAATCGCCCATTCTTTGTCTATATGGTCCTCCAGGGGTAGGAAAAACTTCCTTGGGTAGATCGGTGGCAGAAGCACTTGGAAGAGAGTATGTGCGGATTTCCCTCGGTGGATTACGGGATGAGGCCGAGATACGGGGACACCGTAAAACATATATTGGTGCCATGCCAGGTAGAATTGTCCAAAGCCTTAAAAAAGCCGGTAAGTCTAACCCGGTTTTTATACTGGATGAAATAGATAAACTTTCCAATAGTCATCAGGGAGACCCCTCCTCGGCTATGTTGGAAGTTTTGGATCCGGAACAGAATAACGAGTTTCACGATAACTTTTTGGAAGTAGGGTATGACCTGTCTAAAGTAATGTTTATTGCTACCGCTAACAACCTTTCCCAAATACAGCCGGCATTGAGGGACAGGATGGAGATCATAAATGTAACAGGTTACACTATTGAGGAAAAGGTGGAAATAGCCAAAAGACACTTACTGCCAAAACAATTGAAAGAGCACGGTTTAACCGTTAAGGATCTTAAGATTGCCAAGCCGCAATTGGAAAAAATTGTGGAGGGCTATACCAGGGAGTCCGGTGTTAGGTCCCTAGAGAAACAAATAGCTAAAATGGTACGTCATGCCGCCAAATCCATAGCTATGGAGGAAGAATATAATCTAAAAGTTTCCTTTGAAGATGTGGAGAAGGTATTGGGGCCAGCACGTATGGAAAGGGATAAGTATGAGAACAACGATGTGGCAGGGGTAGTCACAGGTTTGGCTTGGACCAGTGTTGGAGGTGATATTCTCTTTATAGAGTCTATCCTATCTAAGGGGAAAGGGAACCTGACCATTACGGGTAACCTGGGTACGGTGATGAAAGAATCGGCTACCATAGCCATGGAGTACATTAAATCCAATTCGGATAGGTATGGTATAGAATCTGAGGTTTTTGATAAATATAATGTACATATCCACGTTCCCGAAGGAGCTACGCCCAAGGATGGTCCCAGTGCGGGAATCACTATGTTGACCTCCTTGGTGTCCCTATTTACGCAGAAAAAAATTAAAAAGAGTTTGGCAATGACCGGCGAGATTACCCTTAGGGGCAAAGTGCTGCCTGTAGGAGGAATAAAGGAAAAGATACTGGCGGCCAAACGGGCGAAAATAAAGGAGATTATTCTTTGTGAGGATAACAGAAAGGATATTTTGGAAATCAAAGAAGACTATTTAAAAGGTCTAACTTTCCATTATGTCACCGATATGCAGGAGGTGATAGATATTGCTATTACCGATCAGGTGGTTAAAAACCCCAAAGAGCTGTAAAGAATTTTATATCAAGGTAAAAAAATACCCACGGCTTATGGCGTGGGTATTTTTTTGTGCTATAATTAACAGCTATTCGCCAAAGGAACAGGGGGAAGCTGTTTCAAATCCTTTATATTTGTTCCTGTAAATTTGTAATTATAGATTGGTAGTATAGTAGTTGCTAGAGGCCAATTTTTTTCAATTTAAGCCCATGGGAAAGATTATTATTGCAATTGATGGCTACTCATCAACAGGTAAGAGTACCATTGCCAAGCAATTGGCAAAAGCCTTGAATTATATTTATGTAGATACTGGAGCCATGTATAGGGCGGTTACCCTTTTTGCCATGCGCCAAGGGTTTATAGGCGGCAACAAGGAAGATCTGGAAGGATTGGTGCAGTGTTTGCCCCAGATAGACCTAAAGTTTGTCTATAATGATTCCTTGGGCTTTTCGGAGATGTATCTTAATGGGGAGAATGTGGAGAATGAAATTAGGGCCCTGCCCGTTTCACGACAGGTGAGCAAGATTGCCACCTTGGAGCAGGTGCGTATAAAATTGGTGGAAATGCAACAGAAAATGGGAGAGGATAAAGGCATTGTCATGGATGGAAGGGATATTGGTACCGTGGTCTTTCCTGAGGCCGAATTTAAGATTTTTATGACGGCATCTCCTGAAACCCGAGCCTTTAGGCGCTATAAGGAACTCCTCGACAAAGGGGAGGAGGTAAGTTATGAGGAGGTGCTTAAGAATGTCCAGACCAGGGATTATGTGGATTCGCACCGCGAATTTTCTCCTTTGAGAAAAGCGCCCGATGCCATTGAGTTTGACAATAGTGATATGGGGTTAAAGGAGCAGCTGGAGCGAATTCATAATTTTGCACTCCGTAAAATAGAAGGGTAGCAGTTACTTCCCCCTTAAAAAAGTAAAGCCTATGGTATGTCCACAGGCTTTAGGGTTTAACATTGCTAATAAGTTGGCCACTCAAGGTAAATGCAGTGGGGAAATAAACATGTTCCCTTAACCTTGGGAATAGAAGGTTCCAATTATTAATTGGGTATCACCAAAACTTGATCGGGATGAATAATATCCGGATTTTTTAGGATATTGGTATTGGCCTCAAAAATTTTCTTGTACTTCATAGGGTCTCCATAATATTTCTTGGCAATTTTACTAAGCGATTCTCCACTTTTTACAGTATGTCGGTGGTATACACTTTGGTCTGCAACCGTAATATTGGCCATGATATCCGAAGGGTTTTCTCCGCCTATTTCCTTTATTTTATCCCACAATATGTTTTTTTCATATTGGGTTTTGGCTTCGCCTTTAACTTTTAGAACGCCATTTTCTTCCTTGACATCGCCATTTTGTATGGCCAATTGCTCGCCAAGATCCAATACAGGTTGATATTTTGCTTTAACACTCATGCTTATTTTTTTTAAATGGTTAATATTTTATCACTTGAATATAGGGAATATTGGGGTGATTCTCCTTAATTTTTAAAAAATACTTAAGTAATTGGCGCTCATGTCATTTTTAGGTTTGTAAAACCATTTTTTAGTTGTATTTTTGCACTCCTTTTTTAGCAAAGTATCAAGAGGAAAAAGGGAATAGTAAGAAAATCAATATAACTTCTTCTATGTTAATTGTTAACTCTTGTGATTCATAGAATACAAATAATAATCAGCAAATGGCTGAAGAAAAAACAACGGCTCAGGTAGAAGAAACTGCCGAGGCTAAACAAGAAACAAAAGTAGAGGCCCAAGTACAGGATCCGAAAGAATTTTTGGAGAATTTTGATTGGGACAAGTACGAGCAAGGTATTGAGCGTGTAGAGGATTCCAAGTTAAAGGAATTTGAAGACTTGGTAGCTGAAAACTTTGTAGATACTGCAGACGAAGAGGTTGTTCAAGGAACTGTAGTTTACCTAACTGAACGTGAGGCCATCATTGATATCAATGCCAAATCTGAAGGTGTTATTTCTTTGAACGAATTCCGTTACAATCCAGACCTAAAGGTTGGTGATAAGGTAGAGGTATTGATCGATATCCGTGAGGATAAAAGTGGTCAATTGGTTCTTTCGCACAGAAAAGCAAGAACTATCATGGCGTGGGATCGTGTTAATGCGGCCCATGATAAAGAAGAGATTGTTAGTGGTTTTGTAAAATGCAGGACCAAAGGTGGTATGATTGTAGATGTTTTTGGAATTGAGGCATTCTTACCAGGTTCTCAGATAGACGTTAAGCCTATCCGTGACTACGATCAGTATGTAAACAAGACTATGGAATTCAAGGTGGTTAAGATAAACCACGAATTTAAGAACGTAGTAGTTTCCCATAAAGCGTTGATCGAAGCTGACATTGAAGAGCAGAAAAAAGAGATCAT
>JBFHGV010000273.1:0-5331 GCA_041582955.1 Arenibacter sp. | reverse complement strand
GAATTACTGTTTTGGCAATCAGATTTTTCATCTCAAAGGGAACCCCTGGTAAAGAAATAAATACCTTCCCGTTCCTTTTCACCCACATACCTGGCGCTGTACCAAACTCGTTATGGAGGACTTCTGCCTTAGACAGTACCAATGCTTGGGTTTTGTTTACCTGCAACAAAGGAACCCCTAGGTGCTTCTTAAAAATCCCTTCTACATGGGACAACACCTCCTTACTTTCAACCAAGGTATCATTAAAGTACTCACAAAGGGTATGCTTGGTAATATCATCTTTTGTTGGGCCCAAACCTCCGGTCATGATTATTATATTGGCCCTCTCCTCCGCTTCCTTCAGAGCCTCTTTAATATGCGGCCCCTCATCCTGTACAGAGGTTATCTGATATACAGAAACCCCTATTTTATTGAGTTCTTGTGCGATAAAAGCAGAATTGGTATCAACAATTTGGCCAATGAGAATTTCATCGCCAATGGTTATAATTTCAGCAAACATTAAATCTTAAAGTCATTTTTCAACTCGGATACCACCTGATGCACGTCTTTTTTTAACAAGGGCACCAAACGGTGTATCTCTTCCTTATCCTCCTCTTTTTTGCCCAAGGTCTCAATTTGGAGAGCAATGGCCCTGGTTTGTTCCATACCCAACAAATCTACATTGGGCTTTATCTTATGCGCCAACTTATATACACTTTCGTAGTTCTTAACTTCCAATGCTCTCTCCAGTTCGTCCAAGTCTTGCGGTACTTCTTCCAAAAAGACCGCCACGACAGATTTGATGAATTCCTCATCACCCTCCGCCATCTCATTTATCTTGTCCAGATTATAGATCATCTATTTAATTTTTAACGAGAACATTTGTTCATTCTCCAAGGTACCGGAAAGATAGTCATTTGCGTTAATTTTACCAACCCCTGCAGGTGTACCCGTAAAAATAACATCTCCTTTTTTTAAAGTAAAAAACCTTGAAACATAGGATATGATCTCATCTACACCCCAAAGCATTAAACCGGTATTTCCCTGTTGAACCAACCTATCGTTCTTCTTTAGGTTAAAGTTGATATTGTTTAAGTCCTTAAATTTGGTTTTCGGCAACCATTTTCCAATTACCGCCGAGCCATCAAAACCTTTAGCCTTTTCCCAAGGCAAACCCTTTTCCTTCAGCTTGGATTGTAAGTCCCTAGCTGTAAAATCTATACCCAGACCAATTTCGTCATAATAGGTATGAGCAAATTTCTCATCTATATATTTGCCAACTTTTTTAATTTTCACCAATACTTCCACTTCATAATGCACCTCGGAGGAAAACTCTGGCAAATAAAAATCCTGTTCCTTTGGCAACACCGCAGAATCTGGCTTAATAAACAACACGGGATCCGACGGCCTTTCGTTGTCCAATTCCTTTATATGTTCCGCATAATTGCGTCCTACACAAACTATCTTCATGATCTAATAACACTTATGGAGTTGGGAAATTGCCAATCTCAAAACCCTTTCACCACACCCTCAACCCTATAATTAAAGTATATTTTTGATACGTCTTGACCTAACCCAGCTTATTGTTCAATTTGCTTAATTTAATTTGGGTAAGGACCTTTTTTGTATATAGCGGAAAATCAGCATTCAATATCCAACCAAAATAACCAGGCTCCTTTTCCAAGACATCATGGACTTTTTTCCCTTTGTGCTTTCCAAAAGAGAAAATCTCCTCCCCGTCTTCATTCAAAATAATGAACCCGGCGAAATCTACCGACTGTTTTCTTGTAGTGAATTCCGATAACTTCTTTATATTATTCTCCAATTCCGGATAGCGATCCAACTGGGACAAAAGCACCTCATAAGTGGCAATGGTATCGGCCTCAGCACTATGGGCATCTATAAGGTTTTTATCACAATAAAACTTATAGGCAGCCTCCAAGGTCCTTTTTTCCATCTTATGAAAAATGGTCTGCACATCTACCGATACCGTATTTTTCATATCAAAATCGATTTCTGCACGAAGCATTTCCTCTGCCAGAAGTGGAATATCAAAACGATCCGAATTATACCCACCCAGATCACTGTCCTTGATCATGTTATAAATTTCCCTGGAAAGCTGTTTAAAGGTTGGCTCACTGGCCACTTTCTCATTGGAAATACCATGAATGGCCACCACTTCCTCTGGAATCTGCATTTCAGGATTCACCAACCACGTTTTACTCTCTTTGTTTCCATTGGGATATACTTTTAAAATAGCTATTTCAACTATCCTATCCTTGGCCACATTGGTACCCGTAGTTTCCAGGTCAAAAAAACATATTGGTCTTGTAAGCTTTAGCTGCATATTGTAGGTTGTTTTGTGCAAATATAGCGTATACGTGAGGTAAGAGAAAATAATAACATGGTATATTGTCCTTAAGTAAATACATTTTCATGGAAATTGCACCACACCCCATCACTTATTGCCACATAGGCCAGCACAACCCGCCACCACTGCATTCTGGTATTGATGGTATTTTTAAATGCCGATCCAAATGAATAACTCAATCCAACACCAAGCCCCATCTCATAATTTGATTTAAGGATATGATTACAACAAGCCCCTAAGCACATCCATTATATTGCCAAAACCCATTGCATTGTGCTTAAAACACACAGTACAAAGGGTTTTGCATTATTTGGAAAATCTAAAAAAAAGACCCTAACCAATTAGGCCCTATACCTCCCTATTAACATCCCAAGCTTCCAGATAATCTGCCACGGCCTTCACAAACATTCCCCCCAAAGCTCCGTTGACCACTCTGTGATCATAGCTATGCGACAAATACATCTTACTCCTAATGCCTATAAAATCTCCCTCATTGGTCTCAATTACCGAAGGTTGTTTGCGAATAGCACCCAAGGCCAGTATTCCCACTTGAGGCTGATTTATGATGGGCGTCCCAAATACACTTCCAAAAGTACCAACATTGGTCACCGTATAGGTACCATCCTTAACCTCGTCTGGTTTTAGGGAATTGCTCCTAGCTCTTTTGGCCAAATCGTTCACGGCCTTGGCCATTCCCACCAAATTCAATTGATCGGCATTTTTTATCACCGGAACAATTAGGTTCCCATCCGGCAACGCTGCTGCCATCCCTATATTTATATTCTTTTTCTTTATAACCGTATCTCCTTCCAATGATATGTTTATCATTGGGTACTTCTTTAAGGCAACAGCTACCGCTTCCATAAATATAGGAGTAAATGTAAGCTTCTCCCCCTCCCTTTTTTCAAAGGCATCCTTCACCTTTTTTCTCCAATTTACCACATTGGTCACATCTACCTCAATAAAGCTCTGCACATGGGCAGAAGTAGCTAGACTGGCATTCATATGATGGGCTATTAATTTCCCCATACGGGTCAATGGAATGTACTCATCCCCGTTACTGGTCCGCTGCTGCACCTCCCCTACCTTTTCTTCTTCCCGTTTATTATCAACGGACCTATCCGGCCCATCCACTTTCGCCACGGGCAACTCCTTGGGTATTTCTAAATTTTCGGAAAAAGACTCACTGTTACCGCTCCTACCATTGGCGATATAGTCCAGGATATCATTTTTTGTCACCCTTCCTTCACTTCCGGTACCCGAAATAGTATCAAGCTCAGCCACCGAAATTCCCTCCTGCTTGGCAATATTTTTAACCAAAGGCGAATAAAACCTATCCGTACCACTGTAATCCGCCACAGGAGCAGCAACCGTATCCTTGGCCTCCTTTACCGCTACCTCCAATTCCTGGGCAGCCTCTTGAGCAGGCACATTGGAAGCAGAAGAAACATTGGCCTGCACAGTATTGTCCTGGCTCACATCTGCCCCATTGATTTCAATAATGGCAACCGTCTCACCAACTTTGACAACATCATCTATATTGAATAATTTCTCCACCAAAACACCATCGACCTCGCTGGGCACCTCAGAATCTACCTTATCAGTGGCAATTTCAAAAACAGCCTCATCCATCTCAATGGTATCACCAACTTCCTTAAGCCACGAGGTAAGTGTAGCCTCGGCAACACTCTCGCCCATCTGGGGTAATTTCAATTCAAATTTTGACATATCTACACTTAAAACACTTATAATGATTAATATTTTGCAAAAATAACAAATAAATATCCACATTTTTGGTTTTTATTCATTATTTAAAATAATGCACTTTACGCTTTTAATGAATTCTCAAAAGGTATCCTATTCAGAATACTTCTGCCCAAGGTAACCTCATCTGCATATTCCAATTCGTCCCCAACAGCAATCCCTCTGGCTATGGTGGATGTTTTTATATCCAAGTCCTCCAACTGCTTGTAAATATAGAAATTTGTAGTATCCCCTTCCATGGTAGAGCTTAACGCAAAAATAAGTTCTTTTATTTTTCCTTCTTTAGCCTTATCTATCAAAGGCTTTATAGTTAAATCCTGGGGACCCACCCCTTCCATAGGTGAAATTTTTCCGCCGAGCACGTGGTACAGCCCTTTAAACTGAGAAGTATTTTCTATGGCCATAACATCCCTTATGTCTTCTACCACACAGACAATACTACCATCCCTCCTGGGGTTTGAACATATTTCGCACAGTTCGGTATCTGAAATATTGTGACAACTTTTACAAAATTTAACCCTGCTTTTTAGCCCCACCAGAGCATCGGCCAACCGTGTAGTCTGCTCTTTGGGTTGTTTTAGGAGATGCAACACCAACCGCAAGGCCGTACGTTTTCCAATACCCGGTAGTTGAGACATTTCATAAACCGCATTTTCCAATAATTTAGAAGAAAATTCCATATGCACAAAATTACAATTTTATACCGTTATATAGCGATACAGCATAAAAGTAAATTAGCAATCCTCTAGGCCCCACCTCCCATCTGCCACCCCATAACCCCTGTATGGATTAGGGATTTTTTGTACTTTTCCGGCCTAATTTATGAGAATGACCCCGACACTAATAGTAATTCTTATCCTCTGCTATTTTTTAATGCTATTGTTTATTTCCCATTTTACGGGAAAAAATGATTCCAACGCCGACTTTTTCAGGGCAGGAAGACAATCTCCCTGGTACCTGGTAGCCTTTGGTATGATTGGCGCCTCTTTATCTGGAGTGACCTTTATATCTGTTCCCGGCGAGGTAGGCACTTCGGCCAGCACCTATTTTCAGTTTATTCTGGGAAATCTGGTCGGGTACTGGATCGTCGCGTTAGTCTTACTTCCAATCTATTACAAACTCAATCTGATCTCGATCTACTCCTATCTGGAACAACGATTTGGGTTCTACTCCTATAAATCAGGCTCTTTCTTTTTTCTTTTATCCAGGACCATTGG
>JBFHGV010000272.1:0-5337 GCA_041582955.1 Arenibacter sp. | reverse complement strand
TTAGCTTCTTCTATATAACTTATAGCTTGACCAACGGTAGCAATGTTCTCGGCTTGATCGTCTGGAATCTGAATATCGAATTCCTTTTCGAACTCCATGATCAACTCAACAGTATCCAATGAATCTGCCCCTAGGTCGTTAGTAAAGCTAGCTTCCGTTACAACTTCGTTCTCGTCAACACCTAATTTATCTACGATGATAGCTTTTACTCTTGATGCAATGTCTGACATAATAATATCGATTTTAAAAATTTAAATTGATGGCAAAAATAAAAAACTTTGGTTTAATAACACTATTTGTCGTTAAAATGTGTTCTAATTTAATAAAATTAAATACAAGAGTACTATTTTAGCCCAAAATTATTTTCATTTATAACCCCAAAATCAATACATGAAAAGTATCGTCCTGTTTGCTTCCGGCTCTGGCTCCAATGTTGAGAATATAGTAAACTATTTTCAAAATAAACCAGACGTCAGCATAGGTTGCGTACTCACCAATAAAAAGGATGCCAAGGTTTTGGAGAGATGTGACAGGCTTAACATTAATGCCCTATACTTTAACAAGCATTCATTTTACAAATCGGATTGTGTCTTACATATTTTGGAATCCCTGAATCCAGATTTAATAGTTTTGGCAGGGTTTCTATGGAAAATACCCCAGGCACTGATCCACAACTTCCCCAATAAGATCATCAACATACACCCTGCGCTACTCCCAAAATACGGAGGCAAGGGAATGTATGGCATGTTTGTTCACGAAGCCGTAAAGCTCAATAAGGAAGAGGAGACGGGAATTACCATCCATTATGTAAACGAAAATTATGACGAAGGCGCCATTATTAAGCAGGCCAAGGTTGCCGTAGCCACCAGTGACAGCCCTTCTGATATAGCTGAAAAAGTCCACCAATTGGAATACGAATACTTCCCTAAGGTAATAGAACAGGTTTTAATGGGGGAATAATGGCCAAAAAAGAAAAATTCTACACCGTATGGAAGGGGCATCAGCCCGGGATATACACCAGCTGGAAGGACTGTAAGGCCGCCATCACCAACTATAAAGGCGCCCAATACAAATCCTTTAACACTTTTGAAGCAGCAAAAAAGGCCTACAACGGCAATTATGACGACTATAAGGGCAAAAAAACCAACAAGCCCACAGCCAGCAAGGAACAACTACAAAAAATAGGACTGCCCAATTACCATTCCATATCCGTAGATGCCGCTTCTAGTGGCAATCCCGGAATTATGGAGTACAGAGGCGTGGACACCAAGACCAAAAAGGAGCTTTTTAAGCAGGGCCCTTTTAAGCAGGGCACCAATAATATTGGGGAGTTTTTGGCCCTGGTACACGGTCTGGCATTTTTAAAACAACAAAATAGCGACAGAATCATCTATACCGATTCCAAAACAGCCATGAGCTGGGTGCGAAAAAAGAATTGCAACTCCAAACTCCCTGAAACTGCCGAAAACAAAGAGGTATTTGACCTGGTAAGGCGCGCCATTTCCTGGCTGCATAAAAACACCTACCAGACCACTATTGTAAAATGGGAAACCAAGGCTTGGGGTGAGATCCCTGCAGACTTTGGCCGCAAATAGCCATTGCATCATTTTTTAAAATTTGATTTCCCATGCCATTGAATTGGCGATTCAAAAACCTATCTTTGCAGCAAATTTTTAAATTTAATGGGCAAACTTTTAATTGTAGGCACCGTTGCCTTTGACGCTATTGAAACACCTTTTGGAAAAACCGATAAAATTTTGGGTGGTGCGGCTACGTTCATTGGCCTAGCGGCATCCCAGTTTGGAGTAAGATCTGCCATTGTTTCTGTGGTTGGCGAAGATTTTCCAAAAGAATATCTAGACCTCCTAAGTGATAGAAACATAGATATTTCTGCCTTGCAAGTTGTAAAGGGCGGCAAAACCTTCTTTTGGAGCGGTAAATACCACAACGATCTAAATTCTAGGGACACTTTGGCAACTGAACTAAATGTCCTCGCCGATTTCAATCCCGTTGTACCAGCCAATTTTAAGGATGCCGATGTCCTTATGCTCGGCAACCTACATCCCAGCACCCAATTGAGTGTAATTAATCAGATGGAAGAACGACCAAAGTTTATAGTATTGGACACTATGAATTTTTGGATGGACAATGCCCTGGAGGAATTGAAAGAAGTAATTGCACATATAGACGTTATTACCATAAATGATGAGGAGGCCAGACAGCTTACAAATGAGCATTCATTGGTTAAAGCTGCCGAGAAAATACAACAAATGGGACCAAAATATGTTGTCATAAAAAAAGGTGAGCACGGCGCCTTACTTTTCCATAAGTCAGAAGTATTTTTTGCACCGGCATTGCCCCTTGAGGATGTTTTTGACCCAACAGGAGCCGGGGACACCTTTGCTGGTGGCTTTGCAGGCTATTTAACGGAGACCGAGAACATTAGTTTCAACAACTTAAAAAGTGCGGTGATCCACGGTTCCAATCTAGCGTCCTTTTGTGTAGAACGCTTTGGCACCGAAAGAATGGTGAATTTGAACAAGAAAGAGATTAACCAGAGGTTGCTCCAATTTAAGGAGCTTACCCAGTTTGATATTGAATTACAATAAATACGTGCCCTATTTTTAGGGCATTTTTAATTTTATGTTACCATGAGCGACGCTATAAAGCATGAGTGTGGAATTTCCTTAATTCGGTTATTAAAACCATTGGAATACTATCAAAAAAAGTACGGTTCTGCCTTTTACGGGGTAAACAAGATGTACTTGATGATGGAAAAACAACATAACCGAGGCCAGGATGGTGCCGGTTTTGCCAGTATTAAATTGGATATGGATGCTGGGGAGAGATATATGAGCAGGGTGCGTTCTATAGACCAACAGCCCATTCAGGATATTTTTGCCCAGATAAATGAAAGAATCAATAATTCGTTCAAGGAACATCCAGAATACATTAATGACGTAGCCAAACAAAAAAAGCACATACCTTATATTGGGGAAGTACTTTTGGGCCATGTACGCTACGGAACTTTTGGAAAAAACAGTATTGAGAGTGTACATCCTTTTTTAAGACAGAACAACTGGATGCACCGTAGCTTGATTGTTGCGGGCAACTTTAACATGACCAATGTTAATGAACTGTTCGATAATTTGGTCCAAATAGGTCAACACCCCAAAGAAAAGGCCGACACCGTTACGGTCATGGAAAAAATAGGCCATTTCTTGGACGATGCCGTGGCCAAACTGTACAAGGAAATAAAAAAGGAAGGCTTTAATAAAAGGGAAGCATCACCTATAATAGCGGAAAGGCTCAATGTTGCCAAGATTCTGAAAAGGGCTGCAAAGAACTTTGACGGCGGCTATGCCATGGCCGGTTTACTAGGGCATGGCGACTCCTTTGTTCTTAGGGATCCAGGGGGAATTAGACCTGCCTATTATTATCAAGATGACGAAATAGCCGTGGTAGCTTCAGAAAGGCCTGCCATACAAACCGTATTTAACGTAAGTTTTGAGGACGTTAAGGAACTTGATCCAGGGCACGCCATAATCATCAAGAAAAATGGTCAGGTAAAAATCAAGAAAATTCTAGAGCCCACAGTTAGGAAGGCTTGTTCGTTTGAGCGAATTTATTTTTCAAGAGGAAGTGATAAGGAAATTTACCAGGAAAGAAAAATGCTTGGAAAACTACTTTTTCCCTTAATCCTGAAATCGATAAACGAAGACATCAAAAACACTGTCTTCTCCTATATCCCCAATACAGCCGAAACCTCCTTTTTTGGGATGGTCATAGCTGCGCAGAACTACATGAACAAAAAGAAGGAAGAACAAATTCTTTCTATTGGTCGAAAAATAACCCGGGAAGAACTGCACGATATCCTTGAGGTTCGCCCCAGAATTGAAAAAGTAGCCATAAAGGATGCCAAGTTAAGAACCTTTATTACACAAGACAGTAGCCGGGATGATCTTGTGGCCCATGTATATGACATCTCTTATGGCTCTGTTAAGGAAAACGACAATTTGGTTATTATAGATGACAGTATAGTCCGAGGTACCACCCTTCAAAAAAGTATACTTAGGATTCTAGACCGACTCTTACCCAAAAAAATAATTGTGGTTTCATCTGCCCCACAGATCCGTTATCCGGATTGTTATGGTATAGACATGGCCAAATTAGAGGATTTCATAGCCTTTAAAGCAGCCTTGGCACTGCACGAAGAAAGAAACACCATGCACCTTGTTGAGGAAATATACAAGAAATGCCTAACCCAGGTAAACACCCACGACTCTGAGGTGGTGAACTACGTCAAGGAATTCTATTCCCCATTCACCGCTGATGAAATTTCTGATAAGATTGGACAATTGTTAAGTCCGCCCGACATAAAAGCTGAAGTACAGGTTATATACCAAAATATAGAAAACCTGCATGAAGCTTGTCCTAAGAATCTAGGGGATTGGTATTTTACCGGTAATTACCCCACACCCGGTGGGAACAGAGTAGTTAACAAGGCGTTTATCAATTTCTTTGAAGGAAAGAACGAACGAGCATATTAACATTTTCATCGATGAAATACATATAAACGTGTATTTCATCGACGAAATACACCCTTTAACGTCTTTTTGGCCATTTAGCTTTTTGGCGCGTGTATTTTAGTATCGCCATTGCATAAGTAGGTTAAGTATATGGTAAGATTTGGGGCAAAAAAGGTGGAGACTTCTCCACCTTTTTTATTGGCCAGTTTTAAGTAAAGCAGACAGGCTGCAGTACAGCGCTTATTTCGCACCTTTTATCGAACAAGCTGTATTTCAACTTATTAAACAGACATTCATCTAAAACCTTTTTCACCTAACCCTAAACAGTATACTTTTGAAGGACCATAGCATAAGTAGGTTAAGTTCATGGTAAGATTTGGGGAAAAAGGTGGAGCCATGCTCTGCCTTTTTATTTTGTACAAAATGGGATAAAAACGGACCAAGAATAAAACTTGGGCGCATAGAATAATTGTTGCAATACCTAGTTCCCACTTGGCTGCCCATCTTCTACTTAAAATAACATTAGATTAATAAAAAATGCACTATGCACTTAGCAATACATAGTTTTGGTCAAATAAGGTGAGATAAAGTTCCAGAGCTACGGCAGACTTAGACTGCTCTTATACTTACCATAAAAATTTAACCAAATCCCTTGCACCGTACAACACACGAACAATTCTAATTTGATTCAATACCCCGGTTTAAAGACTGTCTTTGACCTGGCACAGGGGCTCAGGAACATGGATCAATCTCAAAAGTTGGGTCTAAAGTGAATAATTTATTTCTTTGCGCTTTAAATTTATGAGAT
>JBFHGV010000271.1:0-5342 GCA_041582955.1 Arenibacter sp. | reverse complement strand
CAGGAATTGGATATACATTTGTTGGCCATGCTTAATTATCAGCATAGTTATTTGGAAAAAATGACTCGCGAGCCCGTGGTGAAACGCATGGCCTTTCATACCCAGATACCCCTATTGGTAATACCGGAGTTGGGAATGGGAACCCCTCCTAACAGTAAAAGGGAAAAAGAGGTTTCTGCCTCAAATTAACCATTCCTGGTATCTATGGGATGGTCTTCATAGAAATCGTCAAATGTCTTTTCAGTGTCATACTCATCGGTAAGTACCCTATATACAGTATATATAAGCATTGCCTGTCCTATAACGGTTAGATAAAACACCCAGTTAAAAGGGAAGTTTAAACTGGCCATTGCGGTAAGCAAGACTAAAATTACCGTTGTTGCTATGACCCAGAACATAGCTGTATTTTTCATTTTTTTAATTACAAGTTATTTATAATCAAGGGTTTTTGCTGTTAAATGAGTGCTAAATCTGGTATTGAACCCTGCTCAGGTATACCAAGTTTAAGAACAAAAACATGTCTATGGCAGAAGGATAGATTTTATGGTATAGGTGCAGAAAGTCTCCGGACTGCCATAAAATGGACACTTATGGGGTAAAGAAGTTTATTTTTGATATTTTCGTAATGATTTCAGAAAAATTGGCCTTGGAAAAAAAACGAACTTATACCGAACAACCAAAAATACTGGTAGCAACAGATTGTTGTGTTTTTGGTTTTGATAAAGGGATATTAAAATTGTTGGTTTTTAGGAGGAGAATAGATCCTTTTAGTGGAGAGTGGTCCCTAATTGGAAGTTTTGTAGATGAGGAGGAGAGTGTTACCGATGCGGCACGTAGGGTGTTGTTGGAATTTACCGGCCTGGAAAATATATTTTTGGAGGAGCTAAAGGTGTACAGTGATGTAGACAGGGATTCCGGTGCCAGATGTATTTCTGTTGCGCAATACGCTTTGATCAGAATTAATGACTATGATAAGGAACAAGTGGAAAGGCACGGGGCAAAATGGTTTGCCATTGATGAAATTCCCAACTTGGTACTGGACCATAATATTATGATAATGGATGCCTTAGAGCGGTTAAGGCAAAAAACAACCAGGGCCCCTATAGGGTTTGAACTGCTTCCTGAAAAATTTACCATCCCGCAACTACAATCATTATACGAGGCTATTTGCCAAAGAAAATTGGATGATCGTAATTTTAGAAAGAAACTGTTGTCTTTTGGGTTATTGATAAAATTGGACGAAAAGGATAAGACTACCTCTAAAAAAGGTGCTTTTCTATATAAGTTTGATCACCAAAAATATAAGAGTCTAGAGGAATCCGGATTTAATTTTGTACTTAAACCCTTGTAGAATCAGTAGGAAACCTAATGATCAAATAAGATCGGTCAAACCGTGAAAATCTAAAAACCTTTATTATCTTTGTCCCGTTGTGTTGTGTCTCAATGCAAGTTGAGGCAAGGTTGTCATTGTCGACTTTTTCGAATGAAAATTGGGTCGACATGAACCGATGAAAGGCTTTCCTTTATGGGAGGCTTTTTTTGTTTGTACTCCTATTGTTTTGCCCAACGTCTTTTTCAGATTTCTTGGAACCCATATTTTATTGTATTTTTAATAAGGAACTTCTAATATCTACTGCCTATGCCTTTGTATCATAAATTAGGTGAGATTCCATCCAAAAGACATACTGTTTTTAGGAAAAAAGATGGAACCCTCCATTACGAGCAGCTATTTGGTACCATTGGTTTTGATGGGATGTCTTCCCTGATGTACCATTTGCATAGGCCTACTATGGTCAAGGAAGTGGGCAAGACCTTTGATGCCACCCCTAAGGCCATAGTTTCACATAATATTAAATCTAGGCTACTAAAGGGGTTTGAAGTGCAGCCAATGAACGATTTTTTGGAAAGCCGAAAGGTACTACTGTTCAATTCGGACGTTCACATATCGCTGGCTGCGCCCAAAAAATCCATGACCGACTATTTTTACAAGAATGCGGATGCAGATGAACTGTTATTTGTACATAAGGGCCGTGGGGTCTTAAAGACCATGTTGGGCGAAATTGATTTTCAATATGGGGACTACCTCTTAATTCCCCGTGGGATGATATATCAAATTGAATTTAAAGATGAGGACAATAGGTTATTGGTAACCGAATCCTATCATCCCATATATACCCCAAAACGGTATAGAAATTGGTTTGGACAGCATTTGGAGCATAGCCCATTTTGTGAGCGTGACTTTAAATTGCCCCAAAATTTAAGGACCTATGACGAGAAGGGCGAATTTGTGATCAAAGTTAAAAAACAAGGTCAGTTGCACCATTTGGTGTATGCTTCGCACCCTTTTGATGTAGTTGGCTGGGATGGTTATAATTATCCATACGGATTTTCAATTCATAATTTTGAACCTATTACAGGAAGGGTACATCAGCCCCCACCAGTACATCAGACATTTGAAACTTCTGCCTTTGTGGTATGTTCCTTTGTTCCCAGGTTATATGACTATCACCCAAATGCCATTCCGGCACCCTACAACCATTCCAATATAGACTCTGATGAGGTGCTTTATTATGTGGATGGGGATTTTATGAGCAGAAAGAATATAGACAAGGGGTATATCTCATTACATCCTGCAGGAATTCCCCACGGCCCACACCCCGGGACCTACGAGGCTAGTATTGGAAAGTCCAAAACGGAGGAATTGGCGGTAATGATCGATACGTTTAGGCCATTGCAATTAACAAAGACCGCTTTGGATATCGATGATGGAAAGTATTACCGTTCTTGGTTGGAAGAATAGAACGTCTTCTAGAATAGATGTTTATATTTTGTTGTGTATTACATAATGAATGAGTGAAGCTGCTAATTTTGCAGTTTGATGATCCTGATCATAAGTGGGATTCATTTCGGCGATATCCATACTGATCAATTTTTTGGAATCCATAATAATTTCCAGGCATTCCAGAACCATTTCAGGGGAGAATCCCATTGGGGATGCTGCACTTACCCCAGCCGCATAGGCCGAAGAAAATCCGTCCAGGTCAATAGTAGTGTATAATAGATCTACATCACCAATAAATCGCTCCAATTTATATTTGATGTTGTTGAGGTGGAGCAGGTTAAAATGCTTTTTCTCTATAAAGGGAACACCTAGGTCCCTGGCCCTGCGGAACAAGGTTTTGGAATTGGAATCATTCCTTATTCCCAGGCACATATATTTAAAAGTATGATTTTCCTGTTTACAGTCCTGGGCAATTTGATAAAAAGGAGTTCCGGAAGTATTGCCATGTACAGTAGACCGAAGGTCAAAATGCGCATCAAAGTTGATGATGCCCAATGTTTGTTTCTTGCCCAGACTGGCTAGGTAGCTTTTAATTCCAAGGTAGTGTCCATAGGCTATATCGTGCCCTCCTCCCAATAGTATGGGGAACGATCCCATCTGCAATATAGCAGTCACCATTTTGCCCAGAGCATGCTGGGTTTGTTCCATATTTCCATTGGCACATTCAATATTTCCAATGTCCAATAATAAGGCTTCATCATTTAAATGATGGGGCATTTTTGCCAGCTGTTGACGAATGGAATCCGGGCCCTTTGAGGCTCCCTTTCTTCCTTGGTTTCTTATAACTCCTTCGTCACAGGCATATCCAAGAACCGTAAAGTTATGATCACAAAGCGCGGGGAAGTCCATTTTCTCAAAATCCAAGTACTGTACCTTTTCATGAAGATAAAGTTGGGAGTCCGATTTTCTTCCGGTCCAAAGTCCCGGATCTGTTTTGCGATAGTTGGTCATATCAAAGCATTTTAATCGTTGTGCGCCCAATGAAAGGTTTCGTCAGGACGAAGAGCATTGGCTAGGTGAAATTAGCAAATATTACATTACCCTACCTTTTGGGTTTGGGTGCATTTATAATATCGTATTGTATGGCCTGAAGAATAAGCTGGAAACCCAATATAATAGATAGGGTAATAATCATGATTGTTCCAGTTGGGGCAAAGGTGTTGATCTTGGCATAGTATGCCCACTGCCAAATGCCATAAATAAGTCCGAACATAAAAAGAGGAAATCCAAACAATAGGTATATAGAGCCAATATTAAAATCGTATAGAAAGTATTCTTTTACAATACGTTTAATAAAGGTATTGGTTAATCTGGTACTAAATACAAATGGCATTTGCCAAATTTTCATACTGGATTTCTCCTCCCCGTAAATGGCGGGCATAGGGATGTCCTTTATGCAGGCCTTTTCAAAATACAGTTCAGCCAGCAATGAAGTCTCAAAATAATATCGGTTGGCCAGTTTATTAAAATCCAATTGTTTTACCGTTTCTGTTTTAAGTGCCAAGAAGCCATTGGTGGGATCAAAATTATGCCAATATCCCGTAGCGGCCTTTATAAGAAAAGACAGTGCTAAATTGCCCATCCTCCGTATTATGGGCATTTTTTTTAAGGCTTTTAGGTCTTTAAACCTATTGCCCTTGGCAATGTCCGCCGTATTGTCCACTAACGGCTCCAACAGATTGGGAATAAATCTTAGGTCCATTTGATCATCGGCATCTACTTTTATAATAATATGCGCCCCAATTTTAAGGGCCTCTTTAAACCCTCTTTTGGTGGCTCCACCTACCCCTAGATTTACTTCGTTCTGCAAAAAGTAAACAGTCGTATTTGGGTTTACAAGTTTCTCAATGGCTTCCTTAGGTAGGGGTGCCGGACTTTGGTCGTCTACAATGATAATACTGTGCAGGTAATCCGGTAACTTGGAAATAACGCGTACTATTTCTTTGGCCGCGTTGTAGTAAGGGATAACAACAGCTATTTTGTGGGAGGTGTAGTTTTGTGTTTCCATGATTTCCATAAGCTTAGGTTGTGCTAGGGGGTATATAATACCCTATTATAGATTATTGGCTTTCCAGCTGCTCCTTGGCATAGTTTATATTGCCTTTTGCCAATCTGGAAGTAGGGTTCAATTTTAGTGCCTCACTGCAGGCATCCATGGCCCGTTGGTATTTCTTGAGCTGGTTATAGCAAGAACAAATATTGTTATAGGCACTTGCATTGGGACGAATGGAAATGGATTTTTGTGCAGCGGCGATACATGCCTTGTATTTTTCCTCCTGATAATATTCAAAACTGATATTTACAAAATGATTGGATAGTTGGGTCTTGGAAAAATTTGCCGTTGCGGTAGCCAATTTATTTTTTCGGTCAATGGCATTTTTTAGATTGTTTTGGGCCAATTTGTAGGAGGGGTTTAATTCCAAGGCCTTGTTATAAGCCTCTATGGCCATATCATAATTAAATAAATGGTACTGGGCAATGCCAATATTGTTATAGGCAT
>JBFHGV010000270.1:0-5389 GCA_041582955.1 Arenibacter sp. | reverse complement strand
ATAGTGGCCGACTATACCAGGAAATTGGGCAAAGTCAATTTTAAAACCAATTTGTCCATGTTTCAAAGTTATAAGAGTGCGGATTATTCCAACTGGACCTGGACCAACTCTTTTGGATACACCTTATGGAAAGGTATTGGTCTTGGGTTCGAATTTGGCCTAAGAAACAACAGACAGGAAGCCCTAAGCTATGCTATTGATAATCTTGATGTGGGCGACCCCACGCCTACTTTCGATTCTATAGACAATGATCTACAGACCTATTGGCTATTTGGATTAAACTATTCGTTCTAAAACGGATATCTCTAAGTTATAAAAAATAAAAGGCCCTCGAAGAGGGCCTTTTTTGCAAAGTAGGATTTGTCAATTTTGGTTAGGCGATATATACTTTAAATTCCTGTCAGGAATAAACATCTAATGATTGTTATGCTAAAATAGAGGATAGCTATTTGGGATATAAATTTTTGTTGTAAAACATTAAAATAGCCTTGTGAACTAGCTATTGATTGAGGTTTGGGTTTTAAAAAAGACACATTTGGGATTATATTGATATTATTAGGAACTATTGTTCAAGTGTAATCCATACAACAATTATATTTTTAATAGACGGAAGAAACCTGAATTTTCGATATCTTGTAGCATAATTCGATGGAGATGAAAAAGCTTATTCTCCCCCTCTTATTATTATATTCCTTTTTTTTGCTTTCCCAGAAAGAAGAGGATGGACTTCAATTGGGAAATTTCCCTATAGAAAATTATGGTCAAAAACAATATTCGGCCCATCACCAGAACTGGTTTATAACTCAGGATCAAACCGGTTTTATTTATGCAGCCAATGGAGAAGGAATACTGGAATATGATGGCGCCTCCTGGAGACTTATCGCTTTTCCTGGTCTAAGGGCTGTTAGGACCGTAGTCGTTGATAGGAATAATGTAAAGTGGATTGGGGGAGATAGGGAATTGGGCTATTTGGTTCCCGACACCTTGGGAATGCTAAAATATAGATCACTAAAGGATAAGATTCCGGAAACCTACCCCCTAACAGCAAATATATGGCAGATCTTTCCAGAAGGGGACCGAATTATTTTTGCTTCGGACAACACACTTTACAGTTATAAAAATGACCAATTTACGGTGATACCACATCCAGGTGACGGTTCTATTTATAGGGAATATCAGGTTCATGGAAAAGTGTATGTAAGTATTATTGGTGAGGGGATGTTTGTAGTAAATGGGGAAAAGTTGGAATTAATTCCTAATGGTGAATTTTTCAAAAATATTAGGGCCACGGTTGCCCTTCCATTTGGACAGAATTCTGTTCTTTTTGTAAGCAAAGGGGCTGGCATGTACCTCTATAGAGGCTCAACAATAACCAAAATGGCTAATGAAATTGAGGTATATCTAGATGATAATCTTCTGTATGCAGGGCAAAGATTGACCAACACTAAATATGCTTTTGCCACCCTTAGAGGAGGTGTTGTACTTATGGATAATAACGGCAAATACTTAGGACATATTACTGAACAAAATGGTATTGCCAACAATCAGGTCCATGCCTTGTCCGTGGATAGGGAGGGAGCCTTGTGGCTGGCTCATCAAACGGGTATTTCAAAAGTATCACTTCAATTGCCTTATACATACTTTGATAGTCGAAATGGTCTTGATGGTACTGTTTCCTGTATTCTTAGACATGAAGGTAAATTATACGTTGGTACTTATAGTGGACTTTATGTATTGGATAAAGATATGGAGTCTGATTACCCTAAATTTCGAAAGATTGAAGGGATTACATCTGGGTGCTTTAATTTGCTATCTAAGGAAGGGGAACTTTTTGCCGCTTCTGCCAATGGCGTTTTCCTAATATCGGAAGAAGGTGTTCAGCAAGTAAGTAATTTGCTCGGGTGCCGGACCTTGGGGTTTTCAAAACTGTATCCCGATAGAATTTTTGTTGGGCATCTGCATGGATTGGCAAGTATTAAATATAAGGATGGGGAATGGACGGAGGTACAAGATTTGGGACAGATAAATGATGATATTTTTTCCATAACGCCGGACGCAAAAGGGGGCTTATGGCTAGGAACATCTCTTAACCCTATTCTGAAAGTTCAATTTCCTGATTCGGAAAAAACAAATTCTGAATTTCAAATTGAAAACCTTTCAGTAGAACGATATACTCAGGGGCTGCCAAAGGGTTCTACTAATGTTTGGAGCCTTGGCGAAGAATTGTTTGTAACCACCGATGTGCTAGATGAACCCTTGTATAGATTGGATCCCATCTCAAAACAATTTAATCCGGAAAAGGAATTTGGCAAGAAATTTGGTCTCGATTCGCTGAATGTATTTCCACGTGCTTACCAGAGTAAAGGGCAATATATTTTGTTGGAATCTAAACCGGTACAAGGAAAAGTATATAGGTTTACGGCGTACAAAAATGGTAATGGCGAATATAATGTTCAGAGATTTTATGATGAAGCCATTAGAAGTACTACCGAAACCCATCTTTTTTGGGAGGGTGAAAATCAGATTTGGTCCGGGGGAGAGGGTATTTACAAGTACGATTTTAATACTAATTATGATTTTAAAGACTCTTTTAATACCTACGTTCGTAAAGTTATTGTTGGAAGTGATTCCATAATCTATGGTGGGGATCCCTCGATTCATCCGAATACAGTTCTAAATCATTCCAATTTTGGGATAAGGTTCGAATTCGCATCCTTAACAAGTCATCCTGAAGCTAACAATTATCAATATAATTTGTTGGGGTTCGATGAAAAATGGTCGGAATGGTCCCATGAGAATCGTAAAGATTATACCAACCTACCAGAAGGTGAGTACAGCTTCATGGTCCGGGCAAGGAACATTTATGGCGATATTGGCCAAGTCGGCACATTCAATTTTGTAATACTCCCTCCTTGGTATAGGGCTTGGTGGGCATATGTAATGTATGTGGTTCTTTTTCTCGGCTTTCTTTGGATAATTCTACAGTTACGTTCCCGTCAACTAAGGATTCGGAACGAAGCATTGGAGAAATTGATAGAAATAAGAACCACGGAAGTTCAACATCAGGCCAACCAACTAAAAATACAGGCTGAGAAATTGCTGGATTTGGACAAGGCAAAATCGCGTTTTTTTGCCAATATTTCACATGAATTCCGTACGCCATTGACTCTTATTAAAGGTCCTATAGAGCAGTTGGAACAGAATTTCGACCAAAAATTAAGTATGGAAACGGTAATTATGATTCGCAGGAATGCGAATCGCCTTCTGAATATGGTTAACCAACTACTGGATCTGTCAAAAATTGACGAGGGTAATTTAAAACTTTCGCCTTCAGAAGGGGATGTCTTTAAATGTCTTAGGACGGCTGTCTCGTCCTTCAATTCTCATGCAGCTCAACGTAGGATCGACTACAGAGTAAGAATACCGACCAATATGCTTTGGGCTTCCTTTGATCGTGATAAACTGGAAAACATAGTGTACAACCTTTTGGGAAATGCCTTCAAGTTTTCTGAAAATGGTTCCGAAATCTCCTTTGAAGCAGATTATTATTCAAATAATCTACGAATACAAGTGTCGGATACCGGGTTGGGAATCCCAAAAGAAAGGTTGCCATTTATTTTTGATCGATTTTATCAGGTAGATAACAGTGCCACAAAAGAGAAGGAAGGTTCTGGAATTGGTCTATCCCTTTCCAAAGATCTTATTGACCTAATGGGGGGAACTATTTCCGTTTCCAGTGTTGAAAACAAAGGAACCTTCTTTACCGTACTGATTCCGTTACAAGAAATAAAAACAAGGTCGATCAAAGTCGAATTGGTCAAGAATTCCAAGGAAATGCATCCCACTATTGCCAATGTGTATGAACTAAACCCTGGCGATCACAGGGATTTGCCAAGAATCTTACTTATCGAGGATAATAGTGATATGCGACAATTTATAAAGGGGCAGCTTATTGGAACGTATAGGGTAATTGAAGCGGTTAATGGTGAAGCAGGTTTACAATGTGCACTAAAGGATCCACCAGATTTGATTGTTACGGATCTGATGATGCCCCGGATGGATGGTATTGAACTTTGTCGAAAGTTAAAGACAGATTTGCACACCAGCCATATTCCAGTGATTATGCTTACTGCAAAGGCGGGAAGGGAAAACAAAATTGAAGGATTGGAAATTGGTGCGGACGATTACCTAACGAAACCCTTTGATGGAAAGGAACTTTTGGTACGGATTAGAAATTTGATAGAGCAGCGTAAATATCTTAGGGAGCTTTTTAGCAATAAGGATATTGGGATAGATCCTAAAAAAGTAACTGTTACTTCGGTAGATCAAAAATTTTTGGAAGAGGTACTAGCTTTGTTGGAGGATAAGTTTTCAGAACCAGATTTTGGGGTAGTGGAAATGCAAGTTGCATTGGCCATGAGCAAGACTCAATTGCACAGGAAAATAAAGGCCCTAACCAATGAATCACCAGGGGAACTGTTGCGCAACTTCAGGTTAAAAAGGGCAGCCCAATTATTGCGTCAAAAAGTGGATAACGTTACCCAAATAGCCTATATGGTCGGCTTTAATAACCTCTCGTATTTTGCCAAATGTTTTAAGCGATTATATGGTGTTCCACCGTCCGATTACTAAATTGCTTCGTCCCTTTTAAAATTGTCATTTTTTTGGCATTCATAATCTTTCTTTTTTTGACAATGGCAAAGCTTCCCAGGTTTCCATCCAAATACAATTCGTACCCTTCACTAACAATACAAGCCTTTTAACAGTTTATTGGTCGCCTTTTCAAAGAAATCAACAATTATACGTTGGAACTATTTTGTCAGAATTTGGAACCTTTATGTTAGTTAAACAACATAGGTTGGAATAGCTTTGGACAGCACTAGTAATATTCCCCTCAAGTTTGTTTAACTCTAAAACTATCATTATGAAAACAACAAGAGCGTTTGGGACATTTGTAATTACTAAAATTGTCAATAGGGTAAAAGCAGTATGCATTTTGCAGTTGATATTGGCCATAGTTTTAAGTAGCACGGCACTTGGGTGTATTAAATCTGAAACCGATTTTCCAGTGGATCTCACCGGCAAGATTAAAGGGACAGTCAAGGACGAACTTGGGAATCCATATCCCAAAACCAAGGTATTCTTTGCCAATGGGTCCGATACGGTAGAAATGGTTACCGATATGGAAGGCAATTTCTCTGGGGAAACCGATAATTTAGGCCACTATAGTGCCAGTATTATTCCTCCTTTATCCACAAAATTGGTAACAGAAATTCCAATTGCTGTTCAACTGCGGTACCATCAGGTGGCGAATGTAGATTTTGTTGTTAAACCCGAGAAGGTACCTGCCCACTTAAACTTTGGGAGTGTTCAATTATTGGAAGAAATT
>JBFHGV010000269.1:0-5405 GCA_041582955.1 Arenibacter sp. | reverse complement strand
GAAAATAAGGGATTCTCCAAAAGGTCGTTAGAGGATTCGTATATCTTTAGGACCAATTGGGCCTCTTTGGGAATGGTACATTCCAACAGCGTATAATCGTTATGGCTTACAAAATGTGATACCAATTTATTGGTGGGCCTATTCTGTAAATAATAAGGGGACAGTTCAATGTTGTTTATGCTGGCCTTTAACACCTTTACATCGTTGGTAAAAACATCCAGTCGGTTTATAGGTCGTTGTGGGGTAAGGCATATTTTAATGAGGCGTTTATCCCCTATAATGGTATCCATGATGGTTTCCACCGTTGGAGGTGGAATGTTCTTTACGGGGGCCTCTACCGTATAACTAAATCTTGAGGCGTATTTACTGCTAATGGTCTCCTTGTTTAGGTCTTCTGGCTTAGTCTTGTTCTTTCCAATGTATTGTGAGGTCCAAGGGTAGAGTACTTGGTCATAGGTGGCCCATTTGGCCTCCTTTTGGTCCGCATCCAAAATATAGACCAGGCTACTAGGTTTTGCTTTGTCCTTGGTAAAACCGGAGTTGATATGGGCAGACAGTATAAAGCCGGCGGAGAGAATCAAGGTCAACAATGCCAGACGATTTTTATTCTTTAAGGGACCTACAATGGGAAGTAGCAACAAAAAGGTCAATGAGGTTAGAAGGGTAGTGGTAATCATCATTTTTAGGCCAAGCCCTACCGGGAACATTTTTATCAACGGAGAATAGATCCATATGGCCGGCAATGCCAAAAAAACGAATAGGTACGGACTGGGCGATTTTTGATGGGTGAGTATCAAAAGCGATGCAAGTAAGGCAAAAACTGGAATTATAAAGAAACTGGCCCCTTTTAAATATATGGCTATTAGCCCGCATAGGACCAGCCAGAGAACAGCTGGGGCCACCAAAAGGTTTTGGGTTTTAATGTGGCTACATTTATGATAGGCCCAAAAACCGATACTTATGGAAAAAAGCACAAATGCGGCTATATAGGCATAGCCGTTATAGGTAAAGCCATGTAGCATGTCTGCATATTGGGGGTATAGTTTTTTTAACATGGGCCAGCCAAAATAACCTAGGAGTCCGTTTGCCAGCAGTATAAATAATATGGGAAGGAAGCCTATGGCAATTTCCTTTAATGCCAAGGAGCTGTTTTTCAACCCCTTGATCAGTAGTGCAAGAAATAAAATAATGGCAAGTGCCAACATGGGGAAGATCCAATCAAAAGGGTAGGATATCAATTTAAAAAAGGGAATGTTGAAATAAATGGAATCGTTTAAACTTTTTAGGTTGCTAAGTTCGCTTGTACTAAAATGGTCCAGGAGGGGCATTAAATAACTGCCTTGGTGGGCAAGGGTATTCCGATCCAAACGTTCGTAGTTGTCGCGTTGTGTATGGTAGTCATAATGGTCGTCAATAAAGGCAAAATTAAGTCCCTCTATATCCAGATCTTCCCTAAATACGGTGAGATCCGTATCATTGGGCAGCATTTTATAGACACTGTAGACCAGTGAATTGGCTATGGGGTATGCAGGGTTGGCTTTTATAAATTCCTGGATGACCCTGCTATTGCCCCTGTTGGTTTCCAATAGCATATAGGAAGGCCCACCGCTACCCCTAGCTTCAAAATTTAGGACCAGGCCTACATCTTTGGCCCAAGGGTGTTTGTTCACAAACAAGTCGGCGCCGTTAAGTCCCAATTCCTCGGCATCGGAAATTAAAATTATAATATCGTTTTTGGGAGCTTTGTTCTGGGATAAAAATGCTCTAAGCCCTTCCAGAATGGTTGCAACCCCACTCGCCGCATCGCTGGCGCCCAAGGAAGAATGTGGGTTGCTGTCATAATGTGAGAGAAGAAGTAATGCTTTCCCTTTTTGGGTTCCCTTTATCCTGGCCAGTATGTTGGTAGCCTTGCTAAAATTGGCCCAGTCCCCAGCTGTATATCCCTCTTGAAGACTGGTTTCCAGTCCCATCTTATTTAATTCGGCAACAATATATTCCCGTACCTCACGGTGGGCCGGAAAGCCAACGGCGTGTGGTTTTTGTGACATGTTTTTTACATGTACAAGGGCCCTGTTGGTTGAGAACTGGGAAGTCTCCAAAGTGGCATCCGGGCTGTAGCTAGGCATGGACGACTTAAAGCTCCAATAAATTGCCAAAATGATAAGGAGTAGGGAGATGGTAGAAGAATATCGCTTCATAGTAATGGATAAAACTTAAAAGTAAGAAATTATCCCTGTATTACCTCAAAGAGTTTCCCAAAGGATGAAGGGAAGGCTATTGCAAATATTTTGGCATTGCCAAATACACAATAAATAAGGTTATAATTTACGAATGTGCAGCAATATATCTTAAATAGTTGCTCATGTAGTTAAAAAAAAGTATCTTTCAGATTAACCTAAATAAGAATAATATGGGAATAAAGAGTTTTCAGGGAGTTCGCAAGACTGTAAAAAAAGAATTTGATGCTCCCATCTTAGTAGAGGATTATATGACCAAAAAGTTGGTGACATTTAGTCCGGATCAATCCATTTTAACGGTTATGGAGCAGTTGGCCAAGTATCATATTTCTGGAGGGCCTGTCTTGGACAACAATGGTTTTTTGGTAGGGATTATTTCGGAGGCCGATTGTATGAAACAAATTTCTGAAAGCCGTTATTTTAATCAACCAATACTGGATAAGAGTGTGGAGCGATTTATGACCAGGGAAGTGGAGACCGTACCACATGATATTTCCATATTTGACGCTGCGGGTATATTTGATAAGCACAATAGGAGAAGGTTGCCGGTTATGAAAAATGGAATATTGGTAGGTCAAATCAGTAGAAAGGATATTGTTATTGCCGCTTTAAAGTTAAGTGGGCATAATTGGAAATAGCTTTCTCCTGTAAACTTCAAAAGGGCCTTAGAGGTACAATAAGTAATAGTTGGGGTATAAATGGTGAATGTTATGTCCGCTTTTTTTTAGAGGCGGATAGGAAGGGTTGTGGGTTTTCCCACCCCTTTTATTCCCGTTTTACAATCATATAATAGTCATTGTCCAGGGGCAGATAGCCAAGGTCGTATACAAAATAATAGGTTGTACCTTTTTTGGTGGTGTATAGGTTGGTAATATATTCAAAATCGAAACCTTTGTCCATTAATCGCGTCTTGGTGGTCTTGGTTTTGCCTTCATGTAGAGTAAAGCTGTCCAAGATCCTATAATTCTTTCGCAAGCGGTTGTTAATGTTCCTGAGCAGATTCTTACTGTCCTTGTTTAGTTTGTTGTTATAGGAGTTCCTGCAATAGTCAGAACAGAACTTTTTGTCCATTCTACCTACAATTTTGGCTTCACATTCCAAGCATTTTTTATCCATTTCTAAACAAGTTTATTTGGTTTGTTGTATTCCCATAAAGAAATGGGTTTCTTGTACAGGTATTGGGCGTTTATCTTTCATAAAGTTCTATGGGCAGTTGGTCTGGGTCAAAAATAAAGGTGAATTTCTTGTCCGTAAGGGGGTCTATGCGTATAGGTTCGGATTTTATGCCTTTTTTTGACAATTGCATAAGGGTGCTGTCCAAATTATTTACTTCAAATGCCAGATGTCGTAAACCGGTAGCTTCGGGCCTAGTAGTGCGCTGTGGCGGATCGGGAAAGGAAAAAAGCTCAATGATATAATCCCCGTTCAATGCCAGATCCAATTTGTAGGAGCCTCTTTCTTTTCTGAACACTTCACGAATAGGCTGCAGTCCCAAATGCTCAACATAGAATGTTTTGGACTTATTATAGTCAGAGCAAATAATGGCGATATGGTGTATTTTGTTTAAGATCAATTTGTAAAATGTGATTTTTGAAAAATAAATGTGGTTAAGCGGGGTGGTCTTGGATATATGCCCCGACTATTACTGGTACCTATGGATGAAAAATTAAAAGGGGGCTGAAAAGTGAGTTTGAAGCAGCAAACAGATTTTAGGTTAGTATTGATAATAAAGGATAGGTTAATTGTTGCCACAATAAACGGAATTGGGAATAAGTTAATAACCAACAATTTACGGAATTATCCGATTACAAACGAATAATAATGATTACTGATTCCTATTCTATGGAAATATTGTATTTCATAAGTAAACCGATGACTCTTTCTTTGGAAAATTTGGCCTTGGCAATTCTGTTGGTCTCCGGGTCCATTGAATAGTTGTAGGCCGTTCTAAAATCGGCCTTTTCCAAAATAGAATTGTGGAACACGGCTTTTTTCAGGTCACAGTTTTGAAATAGGGCTGCGGTAAGATCTGTTTTCGTAAAATCTACCGAGTTCATTTTACAATTTCTGAAGGCGGCATTTCTTAGTTTTAATTTATAAAAGGAGGAAAAATTTAGGTTGCATTCCTCAAAATGGAAGGAGAGTAGAAAGTCATTGCATTGGTCAAATTGAAGCCCCATAAGTTTACTTCGGTTAAAGAAGACGTCTTTAAATGTAGTTTGTTGTAGGCTTACATTGCTGAGGTCGCAGTCTACAAACTCACACTCCAAAAAGCTTATGTTGGATAGGTCCGATTTTAAAAAAGTACAGGATTCAAAAGTGCAATTTTCGTATTCCGCCTTGGGTAGGCGGTTTAGGGAATAGTTCTGTCCCTTATAAGTTTGGTCTAAGATAAAAGGATCGGGCATTGGAGTATGAATGTCTGGGTTTTTAAACTAGTTAGTAAGTGGACACTTTGTACCCGCATAAAATAAAAAAGATTTTTGAATTAAGAAAGTTGAAAGGATAGGTATAATTGAATTAGGAGGGTTATTATGGCCGGCAGAGCTTGGACCATGAATATTTTTTTACTGGCGGTCAGGGCGCCATAGGTCCCTGCTATGGCAATACAGCTTAAAAAGAAAATAGAGATGTATGCGTTCCAATTGGGGTCTTGGATAAAAAGGGTCCATAAAAGTCCTGCGGCCAGAAACCCATTGTACAGGCCTTGATTGGCAGCCAAGGCTTTGGTAGGTTTAAACATATGGTCGGGCAATGCTTTTTTAAATGTCTTTTTGCCAAGGGTTTCCCAAGCGAACATTTCCATATATAAGATGTACAGGTGCTCGAGGGCTATTAGTGCTTTGAGGGTGATCAGGATGGTATCCATAATTTTGTTTGTATGGTGCAAAATAAGGCCTTTCCTAAATTAAAGGGCTTAATGTTCTTTGTTTTTGGTAAATTTTTGCTGCACTCCCTGGTATATAGTACCCTCTTTATTGGGGGCAATTATATACAATGTGGGACAAACACTAAAAAATAAGTAAAATGGAATTCGTAAATAAGGAAATTGAAAAATCAAGGAAAGTAGTGAAGATATTGGAGTTAATATCTAAGAATAGAAAACAACTGGCTTGTTTGGAATAGAAATTAAGGTTATAAAAAACGGAGTAGAGTTAAAATCCAGTT
>JBFHGV010000268.1:0-5407 GCA_041582955.1 Arenibacter sp. | reverse complement strand
TTAGCTTCATTGTTTTTTTATTACATTAGGTGTAGTAAATGATTGTAAATCAATAATTATTCAGCTATGAAGAATATTAATGCTATTTTAAAATTAGGATTGGTGATGTTTGCCTTATTATATGGTGGCACGGCAGTGGCCAGTACTTCTTTTGGTTCAGTTAAGGATTCGCCAATCAAAGTAAATGACTCCTATGGAGAGGAGGATTTTATAGGAAATTGGAAATATTCCGCAGAAAATGTACCCTATGAATATGCCAAAGGAATATTATTTATTACCAAGGAGAAAGGCGATCTAAAGGTGGTAGTTGCCCTGGCTGGTGGTGAAAGAAAAGCCAAAAATGTAAACGTAGATGGTAAGACCTTGACGTTTTCTCTTGATGTTGATGGTGATCTGGTTTCAGTTACCATTAAGGTAGATGGCGATAAGATAAGTGGAGAGGCCAGTTCTTATGATGGGGTATTTGCATTGAAAGGAGAAAGGAGACTTGATCCTGAATAGTATAAGGTGATTTTCCTTTTTTATGGAAGTGGTAATATAAAAAAAGCCCCGCTATGACGGGGCTTTTCTATGGGTATACCGTAATGGCCTTAAAAGCTAATGGGAAGGGATACTCTTGTAGTGCCCCATCCAAGAACCATATGTGCGCCATTGTCAACATCTTTATAGGCTATAGAGAAAGCTTCCAGTGAATCTGAATCTTTGCTAACGCTGGCAGGAACCCTAACAACGTCTGCACTTTCTTGATAAGAATAGGCTCCCCATTGGTTTAAGTTTTTGTTCAAAATTACGGTCCATTCGCTTTTGCCCGGTATAGTGAACAAGGAGTACGTACCGGCAGAAACCGATTTTCCACCTACTATGGCATCCTTGTAAAAGGTAATTTCTGGTGCTTCGTTAGCACCGGTCCTCCAAACTTTTCCCGCTGGGGCAAGCTCCGAAATGGATCTACCTTTTAATTGTGGCCTGCTATAGGTTATACGGACCAATTTTTCTGAAACTTTATAATCTGATGGGTAAGAGGCTATATCTGCTGGACTCTTATCCAAGCCGCTGAATTTTTGAGCCATTGCTTCTGTACTGAAAGTCAAGGCAATGACCATAAGGGTAATTGTAAATAAATTTTTCATTTTTGTTGTTTTAGTGATTGTCAAATTTAATGAGTATTCCTTTTAATTAATATAAAAAGTCGGTAAATTTTGTACAACTTACAAAATAACGGATTATGGTAAGTAAATCCCTTTTAATCCTTTCATTGTGCATGCAATAAGGCGTAAATAGTTTTAATTTATAATTAATACGGTATTATGTGTTTCGTTATGTAAATATTAGACGCATATTTGCTTTAAAATTGACATAAATATTATCGTATGTGTGGAATTGTATGTGCCTTTGAGGTAAAGGAGAGTACCGAGGTTTTAAGACCTCAGTTGTTGGAGATGTCCAAGAAAATTAGACATAGGGGGCCAGATTGGAGTGGGATTTATGCGAATGACAAGGCTATATTGGCCCATGAGCGTTTGGCGATCGTAGATCCAGCTTCGGGAAAGCAACCGTTATTTAGTGAAGATGGTAAGTTGGTGCTGGCTGCCAATGGTGAGATATATAACCATAGGGAGTTGCGCAAGCAATTTGAGGGAACATATAATTTTCAGACCGAGTCTGATTGCGAGGTCATTTTGGCCCTTTACAAAGAAAAAGGGACCGACTTCTTGGATGAGATGAACGGAATTTTTGGTTTTGCTATTTATGATGAGGAAAAGGATGAATATTTTATTGCCAGAGATCACATGGGGATCATTCCCTTGTATGTGGGATGGGATATTAACGGTACCTTCTATGTAGCTTCAGAGTTAAAAGCTTTGGAGGGCACTTGCTCCAAAATACAGTTATTTCCTCCAGGGCACTATATGCACAGTAAGGACGGGGAATTTAAAAGATGGTATTCCCGAGATTGGATGGAATATGATGCTGTTAAGGAAAATGAGACCAGTATACAAGAGGTTAAAGAGGCGTTGGAGGCAGCCGTTCACAGACAATTGATGTCCGATGTGCCTTATGGTGTATTGTTATCCGGTGGATTGGATTCATCTGTGACTTCCGCCGTTGCCAAAAAATACGCCCAAAAAAGGATAGAGTCTGATGATACCAAGGAAGCCTGGTGGCCTCAATTGCATTCTTTTTCTGTTGGATTGGAAGGGTCTCCGGATCTGGCGGCAGCACAAAAAGTGGCAGATCATATTGGAACCGTACACCATGAAATTAAATTTACCATACAGGAAGGCTTGGATGCCATTAAGGATGTGGTGTACAATTTGGAAACCTATGACATTACTACCATCAGGGCTTCTACTCCTATGTACCTTATGGCTAGGGTAATAAAGTCTATGGGTATTAAGATGGTACTTTCCGGTGAAGGGGCCGATGAGCTTTTCGGGGGTTACCTGTATTTCCATAAGGCACCTAGCGCCAAGGATTTTCATGAAGAAACCGTTCGTAAATTGGATAAGCTCCATATGTATGATTGCCTAAGGGCCAACAAATCATTGGCCGCTTGGGGAATTGAAGGCAGGGTGCCATTCTTGGATAAGGAATTTATGGACGTAGCCATGCGAATTAACCCAGAAGATAAGATGATCAACGGAGAGCGTATGGAGAAATGGGTGGTGCGTAAAGCCTTTGAGGATATGTTGCCCGAGAGCGTTGCTTGGAGACAAAAAGAACAATTTTCGGACGGAGTTGGTTACAGTTGGATCGATACGTTGAAGGAGATTGTGGAGAAAGAAGTTACGGATGAACAACTGGCAAATGCCAAATACAGATTCCCGTTACAGACACCAACTTCTAAAGAGGAGTTTTATTATCGCGCTATTTTTGAAGAGCATTTCCCGTCAGATGCAGCGGCATTATGTGTGCCTCAGGAGCCTTCTGTTGCCTGTAGTACCAAAATTGCCTTGGAATGGGATGAGGCCTTTAAAAACATGAACGATCCTTCTGGTAGGGCTGTTTCAAAAGTCCATTCGGATGCCTATGTAAAATAACCCGTCTTGGTACAAATAAGTAGTTCGGTTTATTAAGTTTATTTTAGTTTATGGAAAGCACCCTGTTTAGGGGTGCTTTTTTTTGTTTTGGATGATTTGGGTATTTTTTGTTAGGGTTTGCTGCATCCTTATGTTGCATGAGGTATACCCCGCTAGAGGGGGGTATGTTAAGTTTGTTGTAAGGGGGGGGGTATTCATTTCAAGCTTTCTGAAACGCAGGCTTAAATGCCTTTATTTTTTGGAGAGTTGGTTTAATTTTGGGGCTGGATCGTACAAGGGGAGACCAGTCTGATTATGACATGGATTTTTCCACAATTTTTGTTGATAACTTACTAACTAATACTGCTTACGACCCCTATATTTAGTAGGTATTGCGTATATTTGTAGGATTGCTAAAATTACAATGAAATAAGTATTAATTTATGAGCGAAGAAGCAAATAAAGAAGAGCAAAAAAAAGGTGGATATTCTGCCGATAGTATTCAGGCCCTTGAAGGGATGGAGCACGTACGTATGCGGCCATCGATGTATATTGGAGATGTTGGGGTGCGTGGATTGCACCATTTGGTGTATGAGGTAGTGGATAACTCCATAGATGAGGCTATGGGGGGTCATTGTAACGAAATTAAAGTTACCATAAACGAAGATAATTCTATCACTACCGAAGATAATGGTAGGGGTATTCCTGTAGATATTCATAAGAAAGAAGGGGTTTCCGCCTTGGAGGTGGTTATGACCAAAATTGGAGCTGGAGGAAAGTTTGATAAAGATTCCTACAAGGTTTCCGGTGGTTTGCACGGTGTGGGTGTATCCTGTGTGAATGCATTGTCCAAGCACTTGAAGGCTACCGTTCATAGAGATGGAAAGGTGTGGGAGCAGGAGTATAGTAAAGGTAAGGCCCTTTACCCTGTTAAGAGTGTAGGGGAAACGGACCTTAAAGGAACTATTGTAACCTTTACACCGGATGAAACCATATTTACCCAAACGGTTGAGTATAGTTATGAAACCTTGGCCAATAGGATGCGCGAGTTGGCGTATTTGAACAAAGGTGTGGCCATAACCCTTACCGATAGAAGGCAGAAGGATGAGGAAAGTGAAAGCGGATTTGTTTCGGAGCGCTTCTTTTCCGAAGAGGGACTTAAAGAATTTATCAAGTTTTTGGACGGGAACAGGGAGCCACTTATACGCAGTGTGATTTCTATGGAAGGGGAGAAGAATGATATTCCTGTAGAAGTGGCCATGGTGTATAATACTTCCTATACGGAAAACCTGCACTCCTATGTAAACAATATTAATACCCATGAAGGTGGTACGCACTTGTCTGGTTTCAGGAGAGGTCTTACCTCTACCTTAAAAAAATATGCCGATGCCTCTGGTATGTTGGAAAAACTGAAGTTTGAGGTTCAGGGAGATGACTTTAGGGAAGGTTTAACGGCCATTGTTTCGGTTAAAGTGTCCGAACCTCAATTTGAAGGTCAGACCAAAACTAAATTGGGAAACAGAGAGGTGTCTGCTGCAGTGAGTCAGGCTGTTTCTGAAATGTTGAGCAACTATTTGGAAGAAAATCCAGATGATGCCAAGACCATTGTTCAAAAGGTAATCTTGGCAGCGCAAGCCCGCCATGCCGCGACCAAGGCTAGGGAAATGGTGCAGCGTAAAACCGTTATGAGTATCGGAGGTTTGCCAGGGAAATTGTCGGATTGTTCCGAACAGGATCCTACACTGTGCGAGGTGTTTCTTGTTGAGGGTGACTCGGCAGGTGGTACGGCCAAGCAGGGTAGGGATAGGAATTTCCAGGCCATTCTGCCATTAAGGGGTAAAATCCTTAATGTGGAAAAGGCAATGACCCATAAGGTTTTTGAAAATGAGGAGATTAAAAATATTTATACTGCATTGGGGGTTACTATAGGAACCGAAGATGACAGTAAGGCCTTAAACCTGGATAAGCTGCGATATCATAAGGTGGTGATTATGTGTGATGCGGATGTTGATGGTAGCCATATTGAAACCTTGATATTGACATTCTTCTTTAGGTATATGAGGGAATTGATAGAAGGAGGACATGTGTATATTGCTACACCTCCACTTTATTTGGTGAAAAAAGGTAATAAGAAAAGGTATGCCTGGAGTGATAAGGAGCGCGATGAAATTGCTGCAACCTTTAATGGTAGTGTTGGGATTCAGCGTTATAAAGGTCTTGGGGAAATGAATGCGGAACAGCTGTGGGACACCACTATGAATCCTGAATTTAGGACCTTGAGGCAGATCACCATAGATAATGCCACAGAAACAGATCGGGTGTTCTCTATGTTGATGGGTGATGAGGTTCCTCCAAGAAGGGAATTTATTGAGAAAAATGCCGTATAT
>JBFHGV010000267.1:0-5415 GCA_041582955.1 Arenibacter sp. | reverse complement strand
TACAACCGTTCTGGAAGCTTTCTATTCTGTATTTTTTATTCTGATACTTGGAATACCAATGAATATGGTAGCCTTTGTGTTTGATGGATTGTTTAAAGGTTTGGGAGAAATGAAATACCTTAGAAATGTATTGCTGGTAGCTACTTTTCTATGTTTTGTCCCAGTACTGTTCTTGGGTAAATTTTTGGATTGGGGACTTTATGGTATATGGATTGCTTTTACCCTATGGATGGGCATTAGGGGAGGTGCCCTGGTATGGAAATTTAGGCGAAAGTTTCGTCCCCTACTTCAAAACCATTAATTTTGGGTTATACTATAAAAGCATTGAAGTCCCAATCGCAAGGCATTTACAGGGTATATGAGATATGAGCCGGACAATGATTTTAGACATTTACTAGTACTTAGCATATTAATTGGATACGAACAAGACTTAAAAATCACCTATGGGCACTACCCGATCTAATGGAAGTTTATATACCAGTATCGTCAACAAGGTTGCCACGGTAGAATTTGGGCATCCGGCAAGTAATTCATTTGTTGCGGATTTATTAAAAAGGCTGGGCACGACATTAAACCAATTATCGGAAAATGATGGGGTGCACCTTATCGTACTTAAATCTGAAGGCGATAGGGCCTTTTGCGCCGGAGCTTCATTTGATGAGCTGTTGGCCGTTGACAATATAACAGAGGGCAAGGTTTTTTTCAATGGTTTTGCCCATTTGATCAATGCCATGAGAAACTGCAAAAAACTAATTATAGGGAGGGTACAAGGTAAGGCTGTTGGTGGTGGAGTGGGTGTTATTGCCGCCTGTGATTATGTTTTTGCTGCCGAAGCTGCCGCAATACGCCTGTCCGAACTTTCTATTGGCATTGCTCCCTTTGTAATAGCCCCGGCAGTAAAACGAAAGATTGGGGTCGCCGCCTTATCGGAGCTTTCACTATCTCCCAACGAATGGAAAAATGCCTATTGGGCCCAAGAGAAAGGATTGTTTTCCAAAGTATTTGTGGGGATAGAGGAGTTGGATAGGGAACTGGGGATTTTTGCGGAAAGGCTGGCCGGGTATAACCCCGAAGCCTTGGAGGAATGGAAGAAAGTATTATGGGAAGGCACCGGTAATTGGGATACATTGTTAGCCAACAGAGCAGAAATATCTGGGAGATTGGCACTTTCAGAAGAAACTAAAAAGGTGCTTAACAGCTTTAAAAAATAAGAGACTATGAGTAAATTTCGGATTGAAATTAAATGGGCCATTATCTTTACTGCCGCTACCATACTTTGGATGATTTTTGAAAAGTCTATGGGATGGCATGATACGCTTATTGCCAAGCACGCCATCTATACCAATCTTTTTGCACTTATCGCCATTACGGTATACGTTTTGGCATTGCTGGACAAAAGAAAGCTGGATTATAATGGAAAAATGACCTGGAAACAGGGTTTTGTAAGTGGTATAATACTAAGTGTAATTGTAGCCCTTTTAAGTCCGTTTGCACAATATGTAACCCATACAATGATCAGCCCGGATTATTTTCCCAACATCATTGCCTATGTAGTAGAGTCGGGCAAGATGAGCCAGGAGGCAGCTGAAAATTATTTTAGCTTAAACAGCTATATCCTACAGAGTGTTTTTGGGGCGCTCACCATGGGGATAGTTACTTCTGCCATCGTGGCAATTTTTGTAAAAAAACAATAAGCTACGCCATTTATCGTTCTAAAGTTTTAAATTTTTAATATGGATATTTTATCATTTTTAAACGGAAACTTTGTTTTTCCTATTCTTGCGCTTGTTTTAGTGGTTGTATATTTCGTAAACCGACTTAGAAATAATAGAAAATACAAGAGGTAGACTGCTTACCTAGTTTTCAGCCAACCGGTTATACTTAGGCGCTCCCTAAGAGCTGGTCTTACCTCATGCTCCAGTTCTTGACTTTCAAAAATAACGACCCTTCCGGGAAAGGGAGTGATGTGCTTTGCCACTTCGCCCTTTTCTGTGGGTAAATAAAGTACTAATTCGCCTCCATCCTGATCCGCTACCCAGTCTGTTTCGTTTAAATAACAGACCATGGAAAGTTTCCGCCTGTCATCATTTTGAAAGGTGTCCAGATGCCTTTTGTAAAAGGTACCTTCAGGGTAAATAGCATAGTGGAATTCTTTGAACAGGATTCCCATAAAACAGGTCTTGTTCAAATAATTGGCCAAATCATTGATTTTAAGAAAAAACCGCTGCTCCAAAATATCATGGCTGCCCTCATCCATCCAAAGAATAAAATCGCCTCTAATAGCTTTTATAACGGTTTCGTTTACGCGATTGCCAATGGCCGCTTTTTTAAACTGGTCTTCTTCGTATTTTTGGATGAGCGAATTGCGTAGCTCTGCCACTTCCTCCAAGGAGAAAAATTCTTCAACAATACTATACTTCTGGCTAAGGATATCATCTATCACTTTTTCAAATAGAGGGTTCTCCTTAAACTGTAATTGTTCATAAAGCTCTTCCACAGATGGTGAATTTAAAAATCGCGCAAAAATAGATTAAAAAGTGTTTGGTTTTACAAAGTTTGTTAAGCCTGTATCAACTACTAAATCAGAGTATTATGTTATAGCAATGTTTGTTGGCTATTCTGATCCTATTGGGTGGTTTCTAACGCTTTTTCATTAACTTTTGGGTGTCAACAACCAAATAACCTTTTATATGAAATATGTTTTACCCTCCCTTTTGTTAAGTATGGCCTTGGTGCTGGGCAGTTGTAGGGATTTAAAAAAGAATGCGGACAAATCTGTGCAAAAAAAGTGGTATAAGGGAAACCTGCACACCCATTCGTTTTGGAGCGATGGGGACGAGTTTCCAGAAACTATTTTGGACTGGTACAAGTCCAATGACTATCAATTTATAGCCCTTTCTGACCACAATACAATATCTATGGATGAAAAATGGATACAAGTCCGTGAGGATTCCATCTATCAAAATAGCTTTAAGAATTACCTAAAGACTTATGGGGAAGATTGGGTAAATTATAAAATAGACTCCGGGAAGATCCAGGTAAAATTAAAGACCTATGCAGAGTATAGGGATCTATTTGAAAAGGCCGGCGAATTCCTAGTCATTCATTCAGAGGAAATAACAGATAGATTTGAGGATAAGCACATTCATATGAATGCCACCAATATTCAAAATAAAATAGATCCCCAAGGGGGGAGTAGTGTGTCCGATGTGATGCAAAATAACATCAATGCTGTTTTGGCACAACGCAAGGAGACGGGAGTGCCCATTATGCCACATATAAATCACCCCAACTTTTTTTACAGTATTAGCCTTGAAGATATGATCAGCCTAAATGGAGAGCGATTTTTTGAGGTGTACAACGGGCATCCAATGGTTCATAACATGGGGGATTCAACCCATATTTCAACAGAGGAAATGTGGGATCAGATCAATATTTCCTATATAGCGGCCAAGAAGCCTATTATGTACGGATTGGCAACCGATGATTCCCACAATTATCATAAAATGGGCAGTAAATGGAGTAATTCTGGTAGGGGCTGGGTAATGGTACAGGCAGACACCCTATCTGCAGCCGCCTTGATCGGGGCAATGGAAAAAGGGCATTTTTACTCCAGTACAGGCGTAACACTCAAAACCCTGGATTATGACGGCCAACGATTATTGGTAGAAGTAGCATCGGAAAGCGCTGTGGACTATACCATAAGTTTTCTGGGTTGCCTAAAAGGGGAAAGTGAGGTAAAGGAGTTGAAGTCGGTTCAAGGAAGTGCGGCCACCTTTGATGTAACCGATGATATACTATTTGTAAGGAGCCAAATTACCTCTACAAAACTACAGCAGAACCCCATAGAAGATATAAAATACGAAACCGCTTGGACCCAGCCCCTGCTTAACGAATAATTTCCAAGAATAAATTACCTTTGCTGTCCAAATACATATTATGGGCAACATAAGGATTACCAAGCAGTTTAATTTTGAGACGGGACATGCATTGTACGGTTATGATGGCAAGTGTAGAAATGTACACGGTCATAGCTATAAGCTTTCAGTTACGGTAATCGGTTCGCCCATTACCGATACCTCACATGTTAAACTAGGAATGGTGATCGACTTCGGGGACCTAAAAAAAATTGTTATGGAAGAAATTGTAGATCAATTTGATCATGCAACGGTTTTTAACAAGAATACCCCTCATGTAGATTTGGCCAAGGAATTAATGGATCGGGGCCATAATGTAATTTTGGCCGATTACCAGCCTACCAGTGAAAATATGGTAATAGACTTTGCGGCCAAGATAAAGGCCCGTTTGCCCCATAATATAACCTTACATTCCCTAAGGCTACAGGAAACCGACACTTCCTTTGCCGAATGGTATGCTTCCGATAACCAATAGTCCCAGGATGAGAACGATTGATGTGCCAAAGGGCAAAAAGGTCTATTTTTCCAGTGACAACCATTTAGGGGCACCTACAAAGGATTTAAGCTTTCCCCGTGAAAAAAAATTTGTGGCCTGGCTAGACACCATAAAACAAGACGCCGCCGCCATATTTTTATTGGGCGATTTATTTGATTTCTGGTTTGAATATAAAACCGTGGTGCCCAAAGGTTTTACCCGAACCTTGGGAAAGCTAGCGGAAATAACAGATTCCGGTATTCCGGTATATTATTTTGTAGGCAACCATGACCTGTGGATGAACGGTTATTTTGAAGAAGAATTAAATATACCCGTGTTTCACAAACCTCAGCTCTTTCAACTAAACCAATCTGTTTTTTTAATAGGGCATGGCGATGGATTGGGGCCTGGGGACAAAGGTTATAAACGGATGAAGAAGGTGTTTACCAATCCGGTCTCCAAATGGCTTTATAACTGGCTCCACCCCGATCTGGGGGTGAAATTGGCCCAATACCTCTCTGTTAAGAACAAGATGATTTCTGGTGTGGAAGACACCAAATTTCTTGGGGAGGATAATGAATGGTTGGTACAGTACTGCAAGCGTAAATTGGAACAACAACATTATGATTATTTTGTTTTTGGGCATAGACACCTTCCTTTGGAAATTTCCTTAAACCAAAAATCTACCTATATTAATCTTGGGGATTGGATTACTTATTTTACCTATGGTGAATTTAACGGCTCCACTATGACGCTAAAAAAATACGACCTTCCCTATTCCGAATAAATTTCCTTTTTTAGCTTCGGGTAGTTTATTGGCAATCTGGGATAAATGACTAAAGTTACTGTGGCGCTTTATGGTAAAAAGCTAGTCCCAAGATGGGAAACAAATAGAAAATTTCTACTTTAACACACTTTTTCTGATACCTACCGCTTATTAATAACCAAAAATTAATAACCCAAACCCTATTTAACGTCCTTTAATTTCAATTGCAAGCTTATATTGCCCTGCCATTCATTTTC